>NZ_CAUIXH010000005.1:0-146360 GCF_962707005.1 Neisseria basseii
CCGTTTTTTTTTTTTTTTTCAACGGTTTATGTTGGTCATTGTGTAGTGGGTTAACAAAAATCAGGACAAGGCGGGGCAACGCCGTACCGGGTTTTGTTAATCCACTATATATTTGTGCGTTGTGGGGCTGCCTTTTGTACACGGGTATGAGAATGCCGTCTGAAGGGCTTCAGACGGCATTGTGTGTTTAGGGTTTATTTTTTCATCGCTTCGCTCATTGCCTTGATGTTGTGGCGGTACATTCCGATGTAGGTGTCTGCGGGCGCGTTGCCGAGTGCGTCGGAATACAGTTTGCCGCTGACGTTGACGCCGGTCTCTTTGGCGATGCGGTCAACCATACGGGTGTCTTTGATATTTTCGGTAAATACGGCTTTGATGCCTTCGCGTTTGATTTGTCGGATGATGGCGGCGACTTGTTTGGCTGAAGGCTCGGCTTCGCTGCTCACGCCTTGCGGGGCGATGAACTCGATATGGTAACGTTTGCCCATATAGGAAAAGGCATCGTGCCCGGTCAGGACTTTGCGTTTGGCGGCAGGGACGGCGTTAAATGCGGCTTGTGCGTCGCTGTGCAGTTTTTTGAGCTGCATTTGGTAGTTGCCCAAGCGTTGTTGATAATAAACTTTGCCTTCGGGGTCGGCCTTTATCAGGGCTTCGGCGACGTTTTGGGCATAGGCGGACATAAGGACGGGGTCGTTCCAGACGTGCGGGTCATATTCGCCGTGGTCGTGGTGGTGTCCTTCGTGGTCATGGTCGTGGTCATGATCGTGGTCGTGATGGTGTCCGCCTTCTTCTTCGGCTTTGAGGGGTTGGATGCCTTTGGTCGCTTCGGCATAGGATACTTTGCTTTGTTTGACGGCACGTTGCACATCGGCAGCTTCAAGACCTAAACCGTTAATCAGGACGAGTTTTGCACTGCGGATTTTTTTAATGTCGCCGCTGGTCATATGATAGGCGTGCGTGTCTTGGTTGGCGCCGACCAAACTTTGTATGGATACGCGCTCTCCGCCGATTTGCTTGGCAACGTCGCCCAAAATGCTGAAACTGGTTACAACCGGCAGGGGTGCGGCAGTTGCGGCAGTGGTCAGCAATGCGGCAATAAGGGTGAGTTTGGGGTGTTTCATAACTGTTCTCCTGTGATATAACGTAACATTCATTATGGTAAAACAAGCTGCCTGTTTGTTCAAGCGGCTTGCGAGGTCAGGTGGTGTGGTGGCGGTGGTTTTTGAGCCATTTGGTCAGAATGCCGCCTTCTTTGCCGAGTATGACGGAAAAGAGATAAAGGACGCTGCAACAGAGGATGATGGCGGGACCGGAGGGAATTTCGATGTGGTAGGAAATGAGCAGTCCGCTCAAGCCGCACAGCAGGGCTGTCAGAACGGATAGGAGGATGAGTGCGCCCATGTGCTTCGCCCATAGGCGGGCGGTAATGGCTGGCAGCATCATGAGTCCGACGGACATGAGTGTGCCGAGGGCTTGAAAGCCGGATACGAGGTTCATGACGACCAGGACGAGAAAGAGGACGTGCCAAAGCCCGCCTTTGCCGCCGACGGATTTGAGAAACAGGGGGTCGATGCTTTCGAGTACGAGCGGGCGGTAGATGACGGCAAGGGTAATGAGCGTGAGGCTGGAGACGGCGGCGATGAGTTGCAGGGCAGGAATGTCGACGGCAAGTACGGAGCCGAAAAGGAGGTGGAGCAAATCGACGCTGCTCCCGTTTTTGCTGACGAGGACTACGCCGATGGCGAGGCTGCTCAGGTAGAAGGCGGCAAAGTTGGCATCTTCTTTCAGGGTGGTGAAGCGGCTGACGAGTCCGGCAAGCAGTGCCATCAGCATGCCTGCGGCTACGCCGCCCAAACCCATGGCGGGCAGGCTCAAGCCGGCAAACATGTAGCCGACGGCGGCACCGGGCAGGACGGCGTGGCTCAATGCGTCGCCTATCAGGCTCATACGGCGCATGACGAGGAATACGCCGACGGGTGCGGCACTGAGGGACAGGCAGAAGACGGATGCGAGGGCGTAGCGCATAAAGTCGAATTCTGCAAAGGGGGCAAGGAGCAGGTCGTAGAGGTTCATGGTTTTTCGGTTTCAGACGGCATTTATGACGCGCACCACTCGGGGCTTTCCTGTTGCTGCATTTTGGCGTTGGCTTGAGCGAGGTAGGGTTCTGTCAGAATGGTCTCGGTTGCACCTGCCGCAATTTTTTCACGTGCAAGCAGCATAGTGTTAGGAAAGTAGGCACGGACTTGTTCGTAATCGTGCAAAACGGCAATGATAGCGTGTCCGTTGCAATGACATTTTTGCAATACGTCGAGAAGCTCGTAGGTTGTCCGTGCATCAACGGCATTGAAAGGTTCGTCCAGAAGTAGGAATTTGGCGTTTTGAACCAGCATTCGGGCAAAAAGGACACGCTGAAATTGTCCGTTGGAAAGGTGGGCGATTTGGCGGCGTGCAAACTGCCGCATTCCTACACGCTCCAAGGCTTCGTGAACGCGTTGTTTTTGAGCGGTATTTATCCCTTTGAAAAAACCGATTTCATACCACAGCCCCATTGCCGCCAAGTCGAAAACAGTCATAGGTTGGGAGCGGTCGATGTCGGACTGCTGGGGAAGGTAGGCAATGTTCTGACGGGTCAATCCGTCCAGCCGGATGCTGCCCGTATCGATAGGCTGCAATCCCATTAAGGATTTGAGAAAGGTGGATTTCCCTGCGCCGTTGGGACCGAAAACCGCCCACATACTATGTTCTTCAAAAGTAATGTCCACATGGTGCACGGCAGGTCGGCGGCGGTAGCTGACGGTCAGGTTTTCGACAATGATGCTCATGCGGATACTGCCCAAAAGTAAACGCCCCATAAAAGGGATACGGCAATCAGGGCAAGGATGAGGCGGAAAGTCAATCCTGATAGTAAAAGGGAAAGTGTCATGATGATTTGCGGTTTTGAAAGGGAAGGCGGTAAAGCGTTTATCGTTATATGGCTGATATGATACTGTATAACGTTTGGTCTGTAAATTTTGTTCGGTTCGGACGGGGATTCGGGATGTGCCGGAAGGGGTGTGCTTCTTGGTGCTGTTCCGTTGCGGATGTTGCGGCAATAAGAAATGCCGTCTGAAGGTTCAGACGGCATTGGGGAAAACGGTTTGAATCAACCTTTGCGTGCAGGCAGTTTTTCTTTGATGCGTGCAGCTTTACCGGTCAGGCCGCGCAGGTAGTAAAGTTTGGCACGGCGTACGTCGCCACGGCGTTTGACTTCGATTTTCTCAACGGTAGGAGAGTACAGTTGGAAAGTACGTTCAACACCTTCGCCGCTGGAGATTTTGCGGACGATGAAGTTGCTGTTCAGACCACGGTTGCGGCGTGCAATGACAACGCCTTCGTAGGCTTGCAGACGGCTACGGGTACCTTCCACGACGCGTACGGATACGACTACGGTGTCGCCTGGTGCGAATTCGGGGATTTCTTTGTTCAGGCGGGCAATTTCTTCTTGCTCGAGCTGTTGAATCAGGTTCATTGTTTTTTTCCTAAATTATGATTGGATTTCCCGTTGCTCTTGCCGGATGGTTTCTAAGAGGCGGGATTCCTTTGGGATTAAAACGCGCTTTTCCAAAAGATCGGGTCTGCGCTCCAAGGTGCGACGCAGCGATTGTTCCAACCGCCATTCCGCTATCAAGCCATGATTGCCGGAACGCAATACTTCCGGAACAGCCATGCCTTGAAATTCTAAGGGTTTGGTGTATTGGGGATAATCCAAAATACCGTTTGAGAACGAGTCTTGCTCGGCAGACTGCATATCACCCAATACGCCGGGTACGAGCCTCAATACCGCATCCATCAGCATCATGGCGGGAAGCTCTCCGCCGGAAACAACGAAGTCTCCGATGCTGATTTCTTCATCGACGCTGGTTTGCAGCAGTCTTTCGTCTATTCCCTCATAGCGTCCGCACAGCAGAATCAGATGCGGAAGTTCTGCCAATTCTGCCGCTTTTTGGTGTGTCAGCGGTTTTCCTTGGGGGCTGAGGTAGATGACTTTTGCGGTTTGGGAAGATTGTGCTTTGGCGTGTTCTATCGCCGCATGAAGTGGCGGAGCCATCATAATCATTCCCGGACCGCCGCCGAACGGGCGGTCGTCGATGTAGCCCAATCTGTTGTCGGCAAACTTTCGGGGATTGACTGCTTCAAACTGCCAGATTCCCTGTCTGTTCGCGCGTCCCGTTACGCCGTAGCGGGTAATGCTGTCGAACATTTCGGGGAAAATGGTAACTGCCTGGATAAGCATCAGTAGTCCAAACCCCAGTCGGTAGTAATGGTCTTGCTGCCGGTATCGACGGTTTCGATATATTGGGAAACGAACGGAATCAGAATCTGCCCGTGTTCTCCGTCAATCATCAATACGTCGTTTGCGCCGGTTTCCATCAGGTTGCTTACCTTGCCTAAAACGGTGTGGTCTTTGTTGACGACGGTCATGCCGACCAAGTCTGCCCAGTAGTATTCGTCTTCTTCCGTCGGTGCGAATGCTTCACGGGGTATTTCGATGGTGTAACCGCGCAATGAGAATGCTGAATCGCGGTTGTCTATGCCTTCGAATTTGACTTGGAGTTCGCCGTTGACGACTTTTCCGGCTTCAAGGGTAACGCTGACGGTTTTGCCGTCCTTGACCAAATGCCACTCGGGGTAGTCCAAAAGGCTATCGGAATATTCGGTGTTGGCGGCAATTTTCAACCAGCCCTTTATGCCGAATACGCCTTTGATGTAGCCCATGGCTACCCGGTTTTGAGTGTCTGTCATGGCGGCAAATGCGGATTAGGCGGCTTTTTGTTCTTTAATCAGTTTTGCAACGGAGTCGCTGACTTGCGCGCCTTGTGCAATCCAGTGGTTCAGGCGGTCTGCGTTGAGGCGTACGCGCTCTTGTTTTTCATTGGCTACGGGGTTGTAGAAGCCTACGCGTTCGATGAAGCGGCCGTCGCGGCGGCTGCGTGAGTCAGTAACGATGACGTTGTAGAAGGGGCGGTGTTTCGAGCCGCCGCGTGCCAAACGGATAACTACCATTTTGAGTCCTTTTGAGAAAATCGGATATATGGAAACTGCCAATTCTAGGTTATTTTGTGGTCGGTGTGCAAGTTTTTATTTGTTTTTTCTGTTGTTTTGTCCGCCGCAAGGTTCAGATATGCGCGGTACAGGTTTTTTTCGGTGTCCGATTCCTTGAGGGTAAATCCTGATTTTTCAGCAAGTTTGATCATGGGGGTATTGGTTTTGAGGATGTCGGCACTCATGCTCAGGTAGCCTTGCTGTGCGGCGGTTTGGATGATGAGTTCCATCATTTTCTGCGCCAGTCCGCTGCCGCGCATATGTTCCGCCAGTGTGATGCCAAATTCGCATTCGTTGCGGTTCAGGCGGCTGTGGCGGACGACGGCGATGATGTTGCTGTCGGCATCCCTTGCCGTCCATGCGGCTTCACAGTGGTAGTCGGGGTTGCACAGGCGTGCCAACGTTGCTGCAGGCAGTTCGTTGGTGTGGGTCATGAAGCGTGTGTACCGTGCTTCGGGGCTGAGGCTGCGGACGAACTGCTGTTTGGCTTCTGCGTCTTCGGGTAAAAGGGGGGTAATGGTAACGGTTGTGTTGTTTTTTAGGGACAGTGTTTTGGGGTGTGCTGCGGGATAGGGGGCAAGTACGTTGGGTACGGCTGCTCCGGTTTCGGTTTTGCTGCCGAGCAGTTCTGCGGCGGCTTCGCTTGTGTGGCGGAGAAATTCGGCGGCTGTTGGGTTTTTGTGTTTCAGGTATGCGGCGGCACTCTGCATTTTTGCGGCGGCATGTTCGAGGGTTTGGGCGGCTTTGCCTGTGTTCTTGCGTTTGGGCGTGTCGTGTGTTTCGGGTGTCTTTAAGATGAAATCGCTGCTGTATTGTCCGCCGTTGAGGTTGAGGGTGATGCCGAGAATGTGTTGGTGATATTCGGGAATGACGGTCAGTGTGTGCAGGAAGCAGTCGAGGGTTTGTGTGTCGTCGAGTTCGGCAAAGCGGGCAAGGTGGCGGCTGTCGAGTGTGGTAAACGGCGGGAGTACGGCAGTGGTTTGTCCGTTGCGGCGTGCGGTCAGGATGTCGCCATAGAGGGGGTGGCTGCCGACTTGGAATTGGACGGCGTTATGGGTGGTGTGCCGGTAGGGGGGGAGGTGCAGGGCTTCGGCGAGCAGGGAGGGGTTTGCCGCTGCAAGGGCTTTTTTGATGTTTTGGGGTTGCGGTGTTTTCAGACGGCATGGCTGCGGCGGTGCAATGTCGAGCTGTGCCTGTTTCAGGGCTGCGGCGGTGTTGCGGTAGGAAAGGGTGCGGATTGCCTGTGTGGGTGTGTCGAAATGGGTTATGCCGTCTGAAAAGGGGCTGCTGACGAGCAGGGGTTTGGCGGTCTGTTCGGACAGGCGGATAAGGGCGCGTGCTGTTTTTTTGTAATCCTCGTGTCCGTAGGGGCTGAGGATGGTCAGGACGGCTTGGGTGTCGGGGCGGGCAAGCTGACGTGAGGCGATGTCGTGGCAGATTGAGGGTGTGGGTGTGCCGGTCAGGTGTCCGTTGCGGATGTGGTGGGGAAGGTTGGGAAAGTGGAGGGTGAGGTTTTTTGGCGCGTGCGCGTGCAACCATTCGGCAGGCGTGTCGGACAGGATGTCGAGTCGGGACAGAGGTGGAATGTCGGACAGTTGGGCGCGCAGTGCGGCTTCGAGGTCGTCGGCGTTGAAACTGATGAGGAAGTTGCAGTGTCGGGCGAGGCAGTGCAGTACGGCACGGTCGGTTTCTGTCGTGCGGCAGGTAATGTGGAGAATCAGCGGCGTATGGCGGGTAAATTGGCGGATTGCGCTGAACAGTTTGCGCTGATCCTCTTCAGGGTTGTGGTGTAGGACGGCGGTTTTGGTGTGCAGGCTGTGTCCGAAGCGGTTGAGCCAATCGGCGGATGCGATGGGGCTGATGCCGGGATGCAGGCTGATGTGGCGGGATGTGCCTTGACGGAGTTTGTTCAGGATGTTGTCGATTTGGCGGCTGACGGCGGCATTGCCGGTCAGTATGGCGGTATGGCCTGCGGCGTATCCGTCTTGGGTACTGATGTTGAGTCCGAGTGAGGGCAGTTGGATGCCTGCGGTGGTGCAGGCGGTGATGTTGAGTCCGTTGCCGTGGTGTTTGCGGATGGCAGTTTCGGCGGTGTGCAGTTCTGCGGCAGACAGGCTGTCCCAGTCCTGTATGAGGATGATGTGTCGGAGCTGCTTTTTACGGCAGGTTTTGAAGAGGGTGTCGTAACTGTCGGGCGGGGTAACGGCAATAATCAGGTCTGCACTGCCGGGGATTTTGTTGAGGCTGGTGTAGGCGGGCAGTCCGGCTATGGTGTGGTGGCGCGGGTTTACGGGGGTGATTTTTCCTTGAAAGGGCGTACTCAGCAGGTTACTGAGTACGCGTTCGCCCAGGCTGTACGGACGTTCGCTTGCGCCTATCAGGATGATGTGGTTGGGCATGAAGAAGTAGCCGGGATCGGTTTGTGTCGGCATGACATATTCCTTTGCGGACGGTATGTGCGTGATTGTTGGAGATGCACTCACTGTGTGTTTGTTTTGGGGTAACTGTTTGTGCAATGCCGTCTGAAGCGGGTTCAGACGGCATTATGGTCAGTTCGCACTTTTTTCTGTTTTGGAACCGGTTTTTTTCTTGGGTAGGATGAAGCGCATCCGCAGACCGTTCGGTTTGATGTTTTCGGCGATGATTTTGCCGCAGTGCTGCCCGATGATGTGTTGTGTCAGGGCAAGTCCAAGCCCTGTTCCGGGTTTGTTGGCACTGGAGTCTGCACGGTAGAAAGCGGTGAAGATGTGCGGGAGCTGCATTTCGTCCACGCCGGGACCATTGTCGGTAACGTCGATTATCCAGTGTTTGTGGTCTTGTCCGATGTTGATCAGGATGGTGCTGCCTTCGGGGCTGTAGTTGACGGCGTTGCGGATGACGTTGTCGAAGGCGCGGTACAGGTAGCTTTCGTTGGCAAGGATGGTTGTGTTTTCGGGGATTTTTCCGTCGACGGACAGGGCGACCGTCTGTCCGTTCTTTTGGGCGATGCTTTGGTTGTCTTCTACAAGGTTGCTTAGGAAGGGTAGGAGTTTCAGGTTTTCTTTTTCCAAAGCCATATTGGAGGTTTCGAGCCGGGACAAGGTTAAGAGTTCGCCGACCAGCGTATCCATGCGGGTCAGTTCGCCTTCGAGTCGTTTTAGGTATTGTTCCTGTTTTTGGGGTTGTGCCTGAATTAATCCGACAATTGCCTGCATGCGTGCAAGGGGAGAACGCATTTCATGGGAAACGTGGTGGAGCAGGTGGCGTTCTTTGGCGACAAGTTTTTCGAGTTTTTCCGCCATTTTGTCGAATTGGAGGGCAAGATGGGACAATTCGTCATCACGGTCGTCGACCTGTTGGGAGATGCGGGTTTCAAGTTCTCCGTTTGCCACCCTGTCCATGCCGTTGCCTAAGATTCTGATGGGTTTGGCAATGTTGCCGGCAAGGATATATGCCATCAGCAGTCCGACGATGATGATGAAGGAGAGGATGATGAATTCGTGCCAAATCGGGGCAAGCGGCAGGCCCGGGATAAACAGCGGGCTGGGCAGGCGTTGTGCCTGGTGGTTGTCCCAGCCTTTAATGAAGAACAGGTATTCTTCGCCGAAACGGTCGTATTCGATGTGGACAAGGTTGGAATGGGGGTTGTTGGCGGCAAACAGCCGGGCGCGTTCTATGGTGTAATTGTCGATATAGCGGTTTAAGATGTCTTTTTTCTCGTCGCCCTGTATGACGTAAACGGCGGATGAGACGGGGCTGTCTTTCCATTCCGTCAGGATTTCGCGTGCGCCGTTGTCGCCCCGTGTCTTGAATGCGGAAATAATGCTGCCCATCAATGTGGTTTCGATGGTGCGGCGTTGGTTGAATTGGTTTTCGGCAAGGGTGTTCTGCACCAGCCAAAAAGAAAAACTCGCCACAAAGATTGCGCAGACGATAACCGCGCAAAATGTGGCGAAAATGCGTTGGAACAGTTTCATTTGCCCGCTGCTTCAGTTTTTGACAAACAGGTAGCCCAAGCCGCGTACGGTTTGAATCAGGGAGGCATCGCCCAGCTTGTGCCGGATGCTGGAAATGTGCACGTCGATGCTGCGGTCGAATTTTGCCAGCTTGCGGTCGAGTGCTTCGACGGACAGGGTTTCTTTGCTGACTACCTGTCCGGCATGGCGCATCAGGACTTCGAGCAGGTTGAATTCGGTGCTGGTCAGTTCGAGCGGCGTGTCTTTGACGGATGCCTGGCGTTTGGCGGGGTACAGGACGACATCGCTGACGGAGATGCTGTTGGGTGCGTTGTTCTGTTCGCCGCTGTGTTGTGCGCGGCGGAGGATGGCATTGATGCGTGCCAAGAGTTCGCGTGGTGTGCAGGGTTTGGGGACATAGTCGTCCGCACCCATTTCCAAGCCGATGATTCGGTCGATGTCGTCGCCTTTGGCGGTCAGCATGATGATGGGGACGGTGCTTTGGGCGCGTACGTTTTTCAAGACATCCAAGCCGTTCATTTTGGGCATCATGGAATCCAATACGACTACATCGTATTGCCCGCTCAGGATTTCTTGTACGCCTGCTTCGCCGTCGGGAACGCTGTGGACGTTCAGACCTTCGGCGCTCAGGTATTCGGTCAGCAGTTCGGTCAGCAGGGCATCGTCATCTACGAGTAATACGCGGCTCATGGTGTTTCCTTTTCCGTGGTGGTATGCGCCCGCTAGGTTTGGGACGGGCATGAAACAGGTGTTTAACGGTTTATCTTAACACGGCTGTAATGTTTTTTGATAGCGTATTTCCCTACCGGTTTGCTGTTTTTTGCAATGTCTTGCATGGAGCTTTACATTTCGGGCGGTATCCGCATCCGCCGGCGCGGGTCATTTGCAGGGTTTTGCTTCCGGATGGCCGGGCGCGGCGGCGAAGGCTTTGCAGTCTTTGAGCAGTTCGGGCAACAGCGGCGCCCATACGGGCAGTTTGCGGATTTCGTCGGCGTATCGGGGCATCAGGTAGGGGTAATAGGACTGTGTCGCCCGCATCCATTGTTTTGCTTCTGCAACTTTGCCTTGCCGCATCAGGTAGAGGGCAATCCGGTAGGTGGCGGAGTAGGGGCGGTATTTTAGTGCTTTGAGGGTTGCTTCTTCCGCCCAAGTCTGGGTTTCGGGGTATTCCGGCAGGGCGAAGTTTACGAGGGAGAAGTCGGCATAAAAGGACAGCATCGGACTGTTTGCGGAAATATAGCGCAGTTCGTTGATTTTCCGGTTGAGGGTTTTGGCACTGTCGTCAGTGGCGGGGGAAAAGGCGTTAACCATCCGGGTGTATGTCCAGTCCAAGTGCAGCAATCCTGCGAATATGGCGGCGGAGGCGGTCAGTATGCCGAGATTGGCGGCTTTTTTGAAGGCGATGCCGTCTGAAGCCTCTGCGGGGGACAGGAAGAGCATCAGTCCGAAGGGGATGAGGAAATAGACATACCATAAAGGATATTCGAGCATACTGTGGCACATACTGACGGCAAGCGTGCAGATCAGGAAAAGCGATGCGGGGGTCAGGGGGTGTTTCAGCAGCCTGGCAATGCCCGTCAGCAGGGTTGCGGCAACCAGAAGCGTGCCGCTGATTCCCATCTCTGCAAGGAGTTGGAGGACGATGTTGTGGGAATGGGTGAACAAGTTGCTGAGGAGGTTGTCGTGTATGTTGTGCTGTTCGGCATTGATGAGGAAGGTTTGTTGGGCAAAACTGTTCCAGCCGTGCCCGAATATCGGGGCGGACTGGAAGGCGGCAAGGGCTTTATTCCATTCGATTTGGCGCGGCAAGTCTGTGAAACCGCCGTTGGCAACGCGTTCGACGGCAGTTTCGTAGCGGATGCCGGTAAAGGTTTCCAGAATGGTGTTCATGGAAAATTGGAACAGCGCGGTAAGGAATACGGCTGCGGCTATGTTGAGCATCGTCCGCCTGTTGGATTTGTCCGAACGGAAATACCAGAAGGGAAGGATGAGGGCGATGGCGGCTATGTAGGTCAAGATGGTGCGCGAATTGACCAAACCTAAAACGGCGGTCTGCATAATCAGGCAGATTGCGCCCAAGGCGGGCGGGATTTTTCGTTGTCCGTTGAGGTAGGCGGCGGCGAGTATGCCCCACATGAGGTAGTGTCCGAGGTTGTTGCGCTGCCCGATGTGTCCGATTACGCCTTGCCCGCTGTAAACGATGATGTTTTGAAGCAGGGGGGTGTCTTCCCAGCCGGCAAACTGGATGACGACGATACAGGATTGAAGCAGGGAGCCGATAAGCAGTGACCAGGCAAACAGGGTAACGATGCGTTCTTGTCCGTAGTGTGCGACCAAGCTCCGGCAGGCCCACGCGCTGACGGCGAGCAAGATGAAAATCCAAGAGACGATGTCGTTCATACCGGGGTAAATCAGGTTCATCAGGCGTGCCTGAAGATACCAAAACGCCGCCATTGCAAACAGAAGGAAGCTGATGGGTGGGATTTTGACATCAAACAGCTTTTTTCCTGCCGTGAGGAACAACAGGACAATCAGGCCGGCTGCGGCTACGGCATCGTGGTAAAAGTCGGGCGACGGTTGCAGCCTGAGCGCGAAGGTAAAGGGGACGATGCCTATCCAAAGGAAGCAGGGCAGGATGTAAATCGGCAGTTTGGCGGCGGGGCGCGCGCCGGATACGGTCGTTTCAGCGGGCATTGTTTGTTTCCTTGTATTGTTTGACGAACGACAGGCATGATATGAAGAAGATGATGCTGAATACTGCGGAAAGCGCGGCGCAAATTTGTTCTGCCGGATAGGCGTCGAACAGGCGCATGACGGCTTCGGCAAAATAAATCAGAATCAACATGGAGCTGTATTGGTAGGTGTAGATTTTTTTCTTCAGGATGCCTGAAAGCGGCAGGCAGAGGGGCAGGGTTTTGAGCGCAAGCCACGAACCGCCCGGGCGCAACGGTGCAATCCACAGTTCCCAGGAAAGGGACAGGATTATCAGTGCGATCAGGCTGAAAGAGGCAAGGAAGTAAGCGGTTTGTTTGTTCACGGCGGACTTTACGGTTTAAGGGCGGACAAGGGGGAGCGGTATCCCAAATCCTGCAACATCGAAACGGTTTCATAAACGGGCAGTCCCATAATGCCGCTGAAGCTGCCTTCGATAGATTGGATAAAGATGCTGCCTATACCTTGTACGGCGTAGGCGCCGGCTTTGTCCATCGGTTCGCCGCTTTGCACATAGGCGACGATTTCTTCGGCTGTAAGGGGCTTAAAAACAACGCGGTTGGTTTGGATGCGGTTTTCCGCATTGCCGCGATAATGAATGCAGACGGCAGTCAGGACGATATGCCCGGTTCCCGACAGCAGGTTTAGAAAGGTTGCCGCTTCAGCTTGGGAGCGGGGTTTGCCCAATATGATGCCGTCTGAAACGACGCAGGTGTCGGCGGTAATCAGGGGGAAATCGGGCATTGTGCCGTTGGTTTCGCAAAAGAGGGTCAGGGCGGTTCGGTTTTTTTCTTCTGCCATCCTTTGAACGTAACGGGCAGGGTCTTCGTTCTGTCTGACCGTTTCGTCGATGTCGGCAGGCAGCTTGACGACCCGATAGCCCAACTGCGTCAGGATTTCCATTCTGCGTGGGCTGTTTGAACCTAAATAGAGGGTATTCAAAGGTATTCCTTAATCTGTGGCGGTATGAGGCGTGGCTTCAGACGGCATAGTGTCAGGTTTTTGCAGGCGGCCGTATGTCGCCATCCTGTTCTGAGCGTGGCGTGAAAAAGCGTCCGAACCAAATACCTGCTTCGTATAAGAGAATCAGTGGAATGGCAAGCAGGGTTTGTGAAATAACGTCGGGCGGTGTGATGACTGCGGCAATGACAAAAGCACCGACAATAACATAGGGGCGGGCATGTTTGAGCTGTCCGGTTGTTACCACGCCGATTTTGGTTAATAGGATAACGACGATGGGAACTTCAAAGGTTGTGCCGAACGCAACGAACATGCCTAAGATAAAGGACAGGTATTTGTCGATGTCTGTCGCCATATTGACGCCGACAGGGGTAACGCCGGCAAGGAATTTGAAAATGACGGGAAAAACCAGAAAATAGGCAAATGCCATGCCGATGAAAAACAGGCTGACGCTTGAGAGGACAAGCGGGGTAATCAGGCGTTTTTCGTTTTGATAGAGTGCGGGGGCGACAAATGCCCAGATTTGGTAGAGCGTATGCGGCAGCGAAACCAAAAACGCCGCCATCAGGGTAACTTTGACCGGCACGAAAAATGGTGCGATGACGTCGGTGGCAATCATGCTGGTGTTTTTTGGCAGGTTTGCCATCAGCGGGTCGGCGATAAAAGTATAGAGTTGTTGGGCAAACGGCATTAGGCCGAAAAAGCAGACTAAGATGCCGACAACCGTCCACATCAGGCGGCGGCGCAGCTCGATGAGATGCTCGACAAGCGGTTGGACGGTTTGTTCGTTTTGTGTTTCGGACACCGGATTTGCCCTCTTTATGATTTACGGACGCGCAATTTAGGTTTGGCGCGGTGTTTCGGACGCAAACCGCGTTTGCGGCTTATTGCCTGTTTGCGCAGGGAAGTGGTGTGCGGAACAGGCGTTTCAACAGCAGTATCGATATAGCTGACTTCGACGGTCTGTACGACGGGTGCGGCGGCAGAAGCAGTCAGGTATTCCCGCCATGCGCGGTCTTTATCGGTTTCCGAAGGCTCGGCTGTACTGCCGGTTTGCCCGTCGTCCCCAAGGGGTTCGGCGGAAGTATCGGAACGTTCAGACGGCATAACGTCGGAAATGCCGTCTGATACGGTGTTTGCCGTATCGGGAAGGGGATTGCCGCCTTCATCAACGCCGAAATCGGCAGGTGTCCGCTGTTCGGGTAGTTTGTCCCATGGTTTCAGCCCGTCGGAAATGTCGTGCAGATTACCCTCCATATCCGTACCGGTTTCTTTGAGGCTGTCTCGAACCTGAGCGGCGGCAGCTTCGAATTCCTGCTTGGCCTTACGCAGTTCTTCCAGTTCGATTTGAGTGTCAAATTCTTGTTTGACGCTTCCGACAAAGCGTTGCAGCCTACCGATGAGCCGTCCGGCAGTGCGGGCGGCTTCGGGCAGGCGTTCGGGGCCGAGGACAATCAGGGCGATAATGCCGGCCAAAATCAGCTCGCCCAAACCGAAATCAAACATAAATTACGCTTTGTCTTCGTCTTTTTTGTGTTCGATTACATCGTCTTTTCCAGCATCTTTGCCATCAGTGCCTTCGTTCAGCCCCTGTTTGAAGTCATGAACCGCGCCGCCGAGGTCTTTGCCGACGTTGCGCAGTTTTTTGGTGCCGAATATCAAAACGACGATAATCAGTACGATAATCCAGTGCGTAAGAGAAAAACTGCCCATGATGTATCCTTAAGTAAGTATTAGGGGTTGATTGTGAAATAACGATTTATACGGGTGTGCCCATGATGTGTATATGCAGGTGGAAGACCTCTTGTCCGCCGCCTTTGCCGGTATTGATCAGGGTTTTGAAGCCGTCTGCCAGTCCTGCCGCTTTGGCGATTTCGGGAACTTTCAACATCATTTTGCCCAGCAGCATCTGATGTTCGGGAGCGGCGTGTGCCAACGAATCGAAATGGACTTTGGGAATCAGCAGCAGATGAACCGGAGCGGCGGGGTTGATGTCTTTGAAACAAATCATCTCCCCGTCTTCATAGACGGTTTGCGCCGGAATGTCTTTGGCGGCGATTTTGCAGAAAATACAGTTGTCCATAACAGCTCCGATGCCGTCTGAAAAGCGGTCAGACGGATTGAATGTGGGAAAGTGCGGATTGTAATATAAATTCAAGATTCTGTGCGAGCGGCTTTTTCGGCTAAGCCCGACAAACCTTGACGGCGCGCAAGTTCGTCCAGTACGTCTTCCGCCTTCAGGTCGTGGTGTGTCAGAAGAACCATGGTGTGAAACCATAAGTCGGCAACTTCGTAAACCAGGTGGGACGGGTCTTTGTCTTTGGATGCCATCAACACTTCGCCCGCTTCTTCAATCACTTTTTTTAGGATTTTGTCTTCGCCCTTATGCAGGAGCTGTGCGACGTAAGATTCGGACGGGTCGGCAGATTTTCGCTGGGTGATGGTTTGTTGGATGGCGGATAGTACGGAATCTCCCATGATTTTCCTTCTGTTTGTTTCTGTTTGTTCGGAATGATAGGCTAAACGGCTGCTCTCGGGCAATACGCCTGTTACGTTTCGTTGGAAAATGCCGTCTGAGCGTTTCAGACGGCATTTGTGCTGTTGCAAATATAATTTGCTTACAGGTTTGGATTCACAATAATTTTAACGGCGGATTCGTTGTTGTGGATCAGACGCTCGAAGCCTTCGGAAACCAGTTCGTCCAGCTTGATGCGCTGGGTGATAAAGGGTTCGAGGTTGATTTTGCCTTCTTCAACCAGTTTGATGGTTTCGGCGTGGTCGTTGCAGTAGGCGATGGTGCCGCGCACGTCCAGCTCTTTCATCACGACGCTGTGGACGTTGACGGTGGCGGGGTGACTCCAGATGGATACGATAACCAAGTTGGCGGCAGGTTTGCAGGCTTCGACCAAAGTATCCAACACTTTGTTCACGCTGGTACATTCGAATGCCACGTCCACGCCTTCGCCATTGGTCAGTTTTTTCACTTCTTCGACAACATCGACTTCGGACGGGTCGAGGATGTAGTCGGCAACGCCGGATTCGCGCGCTTTGTCTTTGCGTGCTTTACTCAACTCGGTGATGATGACTTTGATGCCTTTGGCTTTCAGTACGGCAGCCAACAGCAAACCGATCGGACCTGCGCCGCCAACCAATGCGACATCGCCTTCTTTCGCGCCGCTGCGTACATAGGCGTGGTGTCCGACAGACAGCGGTTCGATCAAAGCGGCTTGATCCAACGGGATTTTGTCGGAAATCGGATGCACCCAACGACGTTTGACGGCGATTTTTTCGGACAGACCGCCGCCGCAGCCGCCCAAGCCGATAAAGTTCATGTCTTTGGAGAGGTGGTAGTTGCTGCCCGGACCGGTCGGTACGTCGTCGTGTACGATGTAAGGCTCGACAACGACGTGTTGACCGACTTTGATGTCGTCTACGCCTTCGCCGACGGCATAGACCACGCCGGAGAACTCGTGTCCCATCGTTACGGGAGCGGACTCGCCGGAAATCGGGTGCGGATGACCGCAGGGCGGGATGAAAATCGGACCTTCCATGAATTCGTGCAGGTCGGTACCGCAGATGCCGCACCAGGCAACATTGATGCCGACGGTGCCGGGGGCGACGGTCGGTTCGGGGATGTCTTCGATGCGGATGTCGCCTTTGTCGTAAAAACGTGCTGCTTTCATTGTAACGCTCCTTGTTGTCAGTAGGGTGCCGTCTGAGAGATGTCCGGCGGCGGTTGGGATGGGAATGGCGGCCGGTAACGGCCGGATTCAATCTGCCTGATTGTTATTTTGCTACAAAAAACTTATTTCCAGCAGGTAAAAGTTTCTTGTTTTGCTTCAGGTCAAATAATGATACCGCCTGCAAACCGGATTGGATTTAGATAATACCTATGCCGTCATAGCCCTTGTTTTAAAACGGCCGGTCCGGCGTGTTTGTACCGGATTCGGGCGGGACGCGCTTCAATTCCTCCTGATAGGCGGCTGCCGTTTCGGATTTTCCCAGTCCTGCCAGCACGCGGATGTGTTCGGCGGCAGATTCCGATAGGGATTCAAGGGTATAACCGCCTTCCAACACAGATACGACCTTGCCCGGGCAGCCAGATGCCGTCTGAATGATTTTGTGTGTCAGCCAGCCGAAATCCGCCTCGTGCAGGTTGAGCCTGCCCGATTCGTCCAGACGGTGTGCGTCGAATCCTGCCGACAGCAGCACCAGTTCGGGTTTGAATGCGGCAAGCCGGGGCAGCCACTGCCTGCGGACGGCATCCCGGAACGCCGCGCTCCCTGTGCCCGGCGGCAAGGGCAGGTGCACCATATTGCCGCCGTCGGGCATATCGTTGTTTTCGGGGAAGGGGAAAAGGTCGGTTTCAAACAGGTTGAAAAACAGGATGCGCGGATCGTCTTTGAATATTTCTGCCGTACCGTCGCCGTAGTGGACATCGAAATCGATGACGGCAATGCGTTTCAGGCGGTATTCGGCAATGGCATGCATGGCGCCGGCGGCAACGTTGTTCAGCAGGCAGAATCCGCCGGCTTTGCCGCTTTTCGCGTGATGCCCCGGAGGGCGGGCGGCGCAAAAGGCGTGCCACGCTTTGCGTTTCATAACCATATCGACCGCCTGAACTGCCGAACCTGCGGAAAAACGGGCGGCGGACAGGGAGTTTTTACTGATAACGGTGTCGTCGTCCAAACGGCAAATCTTGCCGTCTTCGGGCAGGCAGGACTCTAGCCGGTTTAAATATTTGCTCGTATGGGCAAGCGCGAGGCGCGCATCGCTGATTTCTTCCGCGTCCAGTGTTTGGAGCCGCCGCCAAACGCCGGAACGGCGCAGCGCCTGTTCGATGCTGCCGATGCGTTCGGGGGAATCGGGATGGTTCGCGCCGGGTTCGTGCCCGGTGCAGGCGGGATGGGAAATCCATACGGTGCGGGCGTTTTTGCCCGAAAAAAGGCGCAACAGGGAATAAAATTTCAGAATCAGGCGGATAGGCGGCATAGTTTCGCAGTCGGGTCGGCGGGCGGCATACGGCCGGATGCCGGCGGCAAACCCGATATATTGTTTACGGTCTTATGCTATTATATACCCCGTTTAATTTTCAACCCTATTAGAAAGAACGGATAAATTTATGAATCAGGCTGTTGCACAATTCGCCCCTTTGGTGCTGATTATGGTGGTGTTCTATTTCTTGATTATGCGCCCCCAGCAGAAGAAATTTAAAGCGCATCAGGCGATGCTGGCCGCTTTGAAGGTCGGCGACAAAGTCGTTTTGGCGGCAGGTTTTAAAGGGCGTGTGACCAAAGTCGGCGAGCAATTCTATACTGTCGACATCGGACAAGGTGCGAAAATCGAAGTGGAGGTCGAGCGCAACGCGGTTGCCGCAAAAGCCGAATAATCCGTTTTCCGAGAAAAGCCGCCTCATTTTCCGAGTGCGGCTGTTTGCCTTTACAAACAAAGCAAAGGTTTATTTATGAACCGCTATCCTTTATGGAAATACCTGCTGATTGCGCTGACGGTTGCCGTTGCGGCCGTTTATTCGCTGCCCAACCTATTTGGTGAAACGCCCGCCGTGCAGGTATCGACCAACCGACAAGCTATTGTAATCAATGATCAAACACAGTCTAAAGTGGATGCTGCGCTGAAGCAGGCAGGTATTCAGACGGACGGGATGTTCGTTGTCGATAATTCGCTGAAAGTGCGTTTTAAAGATACTGAAACGCAATTGAAGGCACGCGACGTTATTGAAAACACTTTGGGCGAAGGCTATATTACCGCGCTCAACCTTTTGGCGGACAGCCCCGAATGGATGGCGAAAATCAAAGCCAATCCGATGTTTTTGGGTTTGGACCTGCGCGGCGGCGTGCATTTTACCATGCAGGTCGATATGAAAGCTGCGATGCAGAAAACGTTTGAACGTTATTCGGGTGACATCCGCCGCGAACTGCGCCGCGAAAAAATCCGCAGCGGCACGGTGCGTCAGGCTGAAAACAGCCTGACCGTCCCTTTGCAGGATGCCGGCGATGTGCAAAAGGCACTGCCGCAGTTGCGCAAGCTGTTTCCTGAAGCAACGCTGAATTCAGACGGCAGCAATATTGTATTGACGCTTTCGGAAGAGGCGGTTAATAAAGTACGCTCAGATGCGGTGAAGCAAAACATCACTACACTGCATAACCGTGTAAACGAATTGGGTGTGGCAGAGCCGATTATCCAACAGTCAGGTTTGGACCGTATTGTCGTACAGCTTCCCGGCGTGCAAGATACTGCCAAGGCAAAAGACATTATCGGTCGTACCGCGACTTTGGAAGTGCGCATGGTGGAGGACGATCCTGCCAAGTTGCGCGAGGCTTCGGAAGGTAATGTACCCGCAGGTTATGAGCTGCTTTCAAGTGGTGGGGATCATCCGGAGACCCTGTTGATCAGCAAGCAGGTTGAACTGACCGGCGACAATATCAACGACGCGCAACCCAGCTTTGACCAAATGGGCGCGCCTGCCGTCAGTCTGAGTTTGGACAGCGCGGGCGGCAGCATTTTCGGCGAACTGACTACTGCGAATGTGGGTAAACGTATGGCGATGGTTTTGATCGACCAAGGAAAATCCGAGGTTGTAACCGCGCCGGTTATCCGTACTGCCATTACCGGCGGACGTGTGGAAATTTCCGGAAGCATGACGACAGCCGAAGCCAACGATACGTCTTTGCTGTTGCGTGCCGGTTCTCTTGCCGCACCGATGCAGATTGTCGAAGAACGTACCATCGGTCCGTCTTTGGGTAAGGAGAACATCGAAAAAGGCTTCCATTCGACTTTATGGGGTTTTGCCATCGTTGCTGCATTCATGGTGGTTTACTATCGTCTGATGGGTTTCTTTTCTACCATTGCATTGAGCACCAACATACTGTTTCTAATCGGTATTTTGTCTGCCATGCAGGCAACGTTGACCCTGCCAGGTATTGCCGCGCTGGCTTTGACCTTGGGTATGGCGATTGACTCCAATGTATTGATTAACGAACGTATCCGCGAAGAATTGCGTGCCGGTGTGCCGCCGCAGCAGGCAATCAATCTCGGTTTCCAACACGCATGGGCGACCATTGTCGATTCGAACCTGACTTCGCTGATTGCCGGTATCGCGCTTTTGGTATTCGGTTCCGGCCCGGTACGCGGCTTTGCTGTCGTACACTGTTTGGGTATTCTGACTTCGATGTATTCGTCCGTCGTCGTATTCCGTGCGTTGGTCAACCTGTGGTACGGACGCAGACGCAAATTGCAGAATATTTCCATCGGTGCGGTATGGAAACCTGAAGCCGAAACTGCGGCAGGTAAGGAGTAAGCTATGGAACTCTTTAAAATCAAACGCGATATTCCGTTTATGAGCTACGGCAAACTGACGACTTTTATTTCGTTGGTTACCTTTATTGCCGCCGTATTCTTTTTGGTAACCAAGGGCCTGAATTTCTCTGTCGAATTTACCGGCGGTACGGTAATGGAAGTCCAATATCAGCAGGGTGCGGATGTCAATAAGATGCGCGAACGCCTCGATACGCTGAAAATGGGTGATGTACAGGTTCAGGCATTGGGTACGAACAAACACATCATGATCCGCCTGCCGAACAAAGAAGGTGTTACTTCCGCACAATTGTCCAATCAGGTTATGGATTTGCTGAAAAAAGACAGTCCCGACGTTACTTTGCGCCAAGTTGAATTTATCGGCCCGCAAGTCGGTGAGGAATTGGTAAGTAATGGATTGATGGCTTTAGGTTTTGTCGTTATCGGCATCATTATTTACCTGTCGATGCGTTTCGAATGGCGTTTTGCCGTATCTGCCATTATCGCCAATATGCACGACATCGTGATTATTCTCGGCTGCTTTGCCTTCTTCCAATGGGAATTTTCGCTGACCGTCTTGGCAGGTATCCTTGCCGTATTGGGCTATTCTGTGAACGAATCCGTCGTCGTCTTCGACCGTATCCGTGAAAACTTCCGCAAGCCGGCGATGCGCGGACATACCGTACCGGAAGTCATCGACAACGCGATTACTGCAACCATGAGCCGGACCATCATTACCCACGGTTCGACCGAGGCGATGGTCGTATCCATGCTGGTGTTCGGCGGTGCGGCCTTGCACGGCTTTTCTATGGCGTTGACCATTGGCATTGTGTTCGGCATTTATTCTTCCGTATTGGTTGCCAGCCCGCTCTTGCTGATGTTTGGCTTGAGCCGCGACAATATCGCCAAGGAAGCGAAACAGAAGGAAGAAATTGTGGTTTGATGTCAAATGCCGTCTGAAACCGGAAGATGTCTCCGTTTTCAGACGGCATTTCGCCGACATCGCAAAATATCGTGCAGAACAGCAAAAATTGTGTGATAATGCGCCGTTCCTGTTTCAGGAATAGGGAGTTTGCCGTTGTCGAGGCTTGGCAAACTTGTCCGAATCCCATTTGGGGTTCTTTTTATTTTTCGGAGTTTTTCCATTATGGCACTGACCGTAGAACAAAAAGCACAAATCGTTAAAGATTTCCAACGTAAAGAAGGCGACACCGGCTCTTCTGAAGTACAAGTCGCCCTGTTGACTTTCCGCATCAACGACCTGACCCCCCACTTCAAAGCCAACCCCAAAGACCACCACAGCCGTCGCGGCCTGTTGAAAATGGTCAGCCAACGCCGCCGCTTGTTGGCATATTTGCGCCGTACTCAACCCGATACGTATCGTGCGTTGATTACTCGCTTGGGTCTGCGTAAATAATTGCGCTTTCCGACACCGCCCAGAAAAATGGGCGGTGTTTTCTTTTCTGTTGCTTTCCGACAAGTTCAAATCCATATTTATTGCCCGAAAACCGCATAAACTAATATAATATAAAGTTCTTTGGAATCCTGTTCCATTTCATGCTGCCCGTGCGCTTCACAAGAGTTTCAGACGGCATCAGACGTTGCGACTCCCGCCAGCAATCAAACAGCTTTTTATCACCCATTCGAAAATCCGTTTTGCCGGTACTCGTCTTTTTATTGGAGTATTGCCATTATGACCGCAACCACTGCGTCTTCAGCCAAACCTTATCTGCAAATCCAAGGCTTGGTGAAAAAGTTTGGTGACAATTACGCTGTCGATAACATCGACTTGGACATTTATCAACACGAAATCTTTGCCCTTTTGGGCAGCTCCGGCAGCGGTAAATCCACGCTGCTGCGTATGCTGGCGGGTATGGAAAGCCCCAATCAGGGCAAAATCATCCTTGACGGTCAGGATATTACTAAGCTTGCACCCTACGAACGTCCCATCAATATGATGTTTCAAAGCTATGCCCTGTTCCCGCACATGACCGTGGAGCAGAATATTGCCTTCGGATTGAAGCAGGACAAAATGCCTAAGGACGAAATCGCCGCGCGCGTCGAAGAAATGCTCCGTCTGGTTCAGATGACCAAATTTGCCAAACGTAAACCGCACCAATTGTCCGGCGGTCAGCAACAGCGCATCGCTTTGGCGCGCAGTTTGGCAAAACGACCGAAAATCCTGCTGCTTGACGAACCCCTCGGTGCATTGGATAAAAAACTGCGCCAGCAAACCCAGCTCGAATTGGTCAACACGCTCGAGCAGGTCGGTGTAACCTGTATCATGGTCACGCACGACCAAGAAGAAGCCATGACGATGGCGACCCGCATCGCCATTATGTCCGACGGTCAGTTGCAGCAGGTCGGCACGCCAAGCGATGTGTACGACTATCCCAACAGCCGCTTTACTGCCGAGTTTATCGGCGAAACCAATATTTTTGACGGTGTTGTGATTGAAGATCATGCGGATTATGCCGTCATCGAATGCGAAGGTTTAGAAAACCACGTCCGTATCGATCATGGTTTGGGTGGCCCGAGCGAGCAGGACCTGTGGGTCAGTATCCGTCCCGAAGATATCGATTTGTATAAAGAAAAACCCGAACATTTGGGCGATTACAACTGGGCGAAAGGCACAGTCAAGGAAATCGCCTATCTGGGCAGCTTCGCCATTTACCATATCAAACTCGCCAACGGCCGCGTCGTCAAAAGCCAAGTTCCTGCACCTTACTGGTATGTGCGCAACATTACACCGCCAACTTGGGACGAAACCGTGTATATCAGCTGGCCGGAAAACCAACCGACTCCGTTGTTCCGTTGATTTAAGGGGAGTGAGATGAACCTTAAAAAACTGAAAAACAAACTGTTCCGCCGCCCGGGGCAGCGCGCGGTCATAGCCGTGCCTTATATTTGGCTTTTGGTGCTGTTTCTGATTCCGTTCGCCATCGTGCTGAAAATCAGCTTTGCCGAACAAGAAATCGCTATCCCGCCGTTTACGCCGTTAACCAGCATCGATGAAGATTTAGGTCGTTTGAATATCGCCATCAGTTATCAAAACTATGCCGATATTTTCCAAAATTTCTGGAATACCCTGAATCCCTTCGGCGACAGTGAAAACAGCAATATCTATCTGATGACCTATTGGTCTTCAATTAAGACTGCGCTGACGACGACGGTGATTTGCCTGTTGGTCGGTTATCCGACCGCCTATGCGATTTCCCGTGCCAATCCTTCCGTCCGCAATGGTTTGCTGCTTGCCATTATGCTGCCCTTTTGGACATCGTTTCTGCTGCGCGTCTATGCGTGGATGGGGCTGCTCGGACATAACGGCATCGTCAACAATATGTTGATTAAAATGGGTATTATCAGTGAGCCTTTGGATTTGTTCTACAATGCCTTTTCGCTCAATTTGGTGATGGTTTACGCCTATCTGCCGTTTATGATTCTGCCGCTTTACACGCAGCTGGTGAAACTGGACAGCCGCCTGCTCGAAGCGGCTTCCGACTTGGGCGCGGGGCCGGTCAAATCGTTCTTGACGATTACACTGCCTCTGTCTAAAACCGGCATTATTGCAGGTTCGATGCTGGTGTTTGTCCCCGCTGTCGGCGAGTTCGTCATTCCCGAGCTGGTCGGCGGTTCGGAAAACCTGATGATCGGTAAAGTCTTGTGGCAGGCATTCTTCGATCAAAACAACTGGCCGCTGGCTTCCGCCGTCGCCGTCGTGATGGTCGCGCTGCTGGTCGTGCCGATTGCCCTGTTCCAGCATTATGAAAACCGCGAATTGGAAGAAGGAGCCAAATAATGCAGAAATCCCGATTATCTTGGTTCCTGAAACTGATGCTGATGTTGTCGCTGGCGTTTCTGTATATCCCGCTGGTCGTTTTGGTTGTCTATTCGTTTAACGAATCCAAGCTCGTTACTGTTTGGGGCGGCTTTTCGACCAAATGGTATGCCGCACTGATGGAAAACGACACCATCTTGGAAGCTGCTTGGTTATCGCTGCGTATTGCCGTTGTGTCTTCGCTTGCCGCCGTCGTTTTGGGCACGCTGGCGGGCTATGCGATGGCGCGTATCAAACGTTTCCGTGGCAGTACCTTGTTCGCCGGTATGATTTCCGCGCCTATGGTGATGCCCGATGTGATTACCGGTTTGTCCATGCTGCTCCTGATTATTCAGGTGCAGATATTTTTGCAGGGCAGCGAATGGTTGCAACATCTCTACTTCGATCGAGGCTTTTTCACCATCTTCCTCGGACATACGACGCTGTGTATGGCGTACATTACCGTTGTCATCCGTTCGCGGCTGGTCGAGCTTGACCAGTCGCTCGAAGAAGCCGCAATGGATTTGGGCGCGCGTCCGCTGAAAATCTTTTTCGTGATTACCCTGCCGCTGATTGCGCCCGCGATTGCCTCCGGCTTCCTACTCGGCATTACCTTGTCTTTGGATGATTTGGTGATTACCTCCTTCCTGTCCGGCCCCGGTTCTTCCACATTGCCGCAGGTGATTTTCTCCAAAATCAAGCTGGGTCTTGATCCGCAGATGAACGTTTTGGCGACCATCCTGATCGGCATCATCGGAACATTGGTCATCATCGTCAATTATTGGATGATGAGGCAGGCAACCAAGCGCGACCGTGAGGCAGCGGAAGCCTACCGCCAGGAAAAACTGGCTGCCGAGAAAGCGCATTGACCGACAGGGCAGGCTGACCGCATTATCAGGTCAGCCTGTTTTCTTAAAGTAATTTCCCGTTCAGACGGCATGGTCCGGCAAACCGCATCATACCGTCTGAAAATACACCTGATAAAGCAAACACAATGATTCGCCCTGATTTTCAAGAATATCTGCCTTCCTATTATTTCAGTTCGGTTAATCCGCATACTGTTTATCCGAAACTTCAATGCCGTCTGAAAACCGATACCTGTATCATCGGTGGCGGTTTGAGCGGTTTGTGTACCGCATTGCCGCTGGCGGAACACGGACATAAAGCCGTCGTTTTGGAAGCCGCGCGTATCGGTTTCGGCGCATCGGGACGGAGTGGCGGGCAGGTTATCAGCGATTACGCCTGCGGTATGGAGGAAATTGAAAAACAGGTCGGCTTGGAGCAGGCGCAATGGTTTTGGCAACAGTCTTTGCAGGCGGTCGAACTGGTGGACGAACGCGTCCGCAAACATGCCATCGATTGCGATTGGCAACGCGGTTATGCCACGGTTGCCGTTCGTCCGCAACATTGGGAAGAATTGCAACAATGGCATGAGCACGCCCAACGGCATTACGGTGTGAGTCATTATCAACTTTGGGATAACACTGAACTGAAGCAGCAGCTTGACAGCGATATGTATCAAGGGGCGCAATTCGATCCCTTATCAGGACACCTCCATCCGCTCAATTACACTTTGGGCATCGCCTGCGCCGCTGCCGAAGCCGGCGCGCAGATTTTCGAGCAGTCCCCGATGACGCGTATCGAACCGCATCAAAACGGTTGGCTGGTTTACACGCCCGAAGGTAGCGTCGAGTGCAAAAATGTGGTCTATGCCGTCAATACTTATGCTGGTTTGAATCCGATATTCAAGCCTTTGGAGCGCAAGGCGATTGCCGTCAGCACCTTTATTATTGCCACCGAACCCTTGGGCGCGCGTGCAAAAGGGCTTATCCGCAACAATATGGCAGTATGCGACAACCGCCATATTTTGGACTACTACCGCCTCAGCGCGGACGGCAGACTGCTTTTCGGTGGTAAGGATAACGAGTTTATCGACAATCCCGCGCGTATGACCGAGCTTGTCCGCCAAGATATGCTTAAAGTTTTTCCGCAGCTTGCCGATGTTAGAATCGAATATTCATGGGGAGGTGAGTGTGATATTACTGCCAACCTTGTCCCACATTTCGGACGTTTGGCCGAAAATGTTTTTTATGCACAAGGTTATTCCGGCCATGGTATGGCAATAACGGGTATTGCCGGTTTGGCGGTTGCAGAAGCAATTTTAGGGGACGAATGCCGTCTGAAGCCGTTTGAGCAGTTGCGCCAGCCGAATATCATCCTGCAACCTTTTCTGAGAAAGCTCGGTTCATTTCTCGGTTCTCAATACTATCAGTGGAAAGATAACCGTTAAGTGTCGTAGGCAGTATGTTTATCCGTTGGCGGTTAATGTGAAAAATGCCGTCTGAAACCCGATTTTCAGGTTTCAGACGGCATTTCGCATTAATGCGGGCGGCGTGTTTATTTGCCGCGCATCAGTTCAAAGAAATCATCATTGTTTTTAGAGGCTTTGATTTTTCCGATTAAAAATTCGGCTGCCTCGATTTCATCCATCGGGTGCAGGAATTTGCGTAAGAGCCACATACGTTGCAACTGGTCGTTCGGCACAAGCAGCTCTTCGCGGCGCGTGCCGGATTTGTTGATGTTGATGGCAGGGAAGAGGCGTTTTTCCGCCATACGGCGGTCAAGATGCAATTCCATATTGCCGGTGCCTTTGAATTCTTCGTAAATCACATCATCCATACGGCTGCCGGTTTCAACCAATGCGGTGGCGATGATGGTCAGCGAACCGCCTTCTTCCACGTTGCGCGCCGCGCCGAAGAAACGTTTGGGACGATGCAGTGCGTTGGCATCGACACCGCCGGTCAGGATTTTGCCCGAGGTAGGCACGACGGTATTGTAGGCGCGGGCAAGGCGGGTAATCGAATCAAGCAGGATGACCACATCTTTTTTGTGTTCTACCATACGCTTGGCTTTTTCAAGCACCATTTCGGCAACTTGGACGTGACGTTGCGCCGGCTCGTCAAAGGTGGAGGAGACTACTTCGCCACGGACGGAGCGGCTCATTTCGGTAACTTCTTCGGGACGCTCGTCAATCAAGAGGACGATGAGTTCGACTTCGGGATAGTTTGCGGTAATGGCATGGGCAATATTTTGCAGCATCACGGTTTTACCGCTTTTGGGCGGGGCAACCAAGAGGGCGCGTTGACCTTTGCCGATGGGGGAAATCAGGTCGATGGCACGTCCGGTCAGGTTTTCTTCGGACTTTAAATCGCGTTCCAGTTTTAACTGTTTGGTCGGAAACAGAGGAGTCAGGTTTTCAAACAGGATTTTATGGCGGCATACTTCCGGGTGGTCGCCGTTGATGGTATCAAGCCTGACCAGGGCAAAATAGCGTTCGTTGTCTTTGGGGACGCGCACGCTGCCTTCGATGGTGTCGCCCGTATGCAGATTGAAGCGTCGGATTTGGGTGGGTGAGACATATATGTCATCAGGACCCGCAAGATAGGAGGTATCTGCACTTCGGAGGAAACCGAAACCGTCGGGCAGGATTTCGAGTGTGCCGGAGCAGGTAAAACTCTCGCCTTTTTTCATCATTTGGCGGACGATGGCAAATACGAGGTCTTGTTTGCGGAAACGGTTGGCATTTTCGATAGCGTGTTCTTCTGCCAACTCTAAAAGTTTGGAAATGTGCAGGGTTTGTAGTTCAGAGACGTGCATAATAATGATATATAGAAGAGGAAAAGACGGGCGGATGCCGTCTGAAAGAAGAAGCTGACCGTTGCCGGTTGCTCGGAGAAAGGGGGAATTGTAGGCAGTCGGCGTGCAGGTGTCAAATATTATCTCAGGCGGGGTTAGCCTTTATCGGCAGGATATATCGCTTGAGTAAAGTCGTTTGGAAAAATACCCCCGAGCTTTTCAGGCTTGGGGGTATGGGCATTGATTATTTATTCAATTCATCAGCCAAATACAGCCAGGTTTCGATGACGGTATCCGGATTCAGGGAGACGCTTTCTATGCCTTCTTCAACCAGCCATTTGGCGAAGTCCGGATGGTCTGACGGACCTTGACCGCAAATCCCGACGTATTTGTTTTGTTTGCGGCAGGCGGAGATTGCCAAGTGCAACATTACTTTAACGGCAGGGTTGCGTTCATCGAAGGATTCGGACACCAAGCCGCTGTCGCGGTCGAGGCCGAGGGTCAGCTGGGTCATATCGTTAGAGCCGATAGAGAAGCCGTCGAAGTATTGCAGGAATTGTTCTGCCAATACCGCGTTGCTTGGCAACTCGCACATCATGATCAGGCGCAAGCCGTTTTTGCCGCGTTCCAAACCATTTTCTTTCAGGGCTTTAACAACGGCTTCGGCTTCGCTCAAAGTGCGGACGAACGGAATCATGATTTCGACGTTGGTCAGACCCATTTCGTCACGGACGCGTTTTAATGCTTTGCATTCCAAGGCGAAACAGTCTTTGAAGCTCTCGGCAACATAACGCGCCGCGCCGCGGAAGCCCAACATTGGGTTTTCTTCGTGCGGTTCGTAAATGCTGCCACCCACCAAGTTAGCGTACTCGTTGGATTTGAAGTCGGACATACGGACGATGGTTTTACGCGGGTAAACCGATGCGGCCAAAGTTGCTACGCCTTCTGCGATTTTATCGACGTAGAAGTCGACAGGGGACGCATAGCCGGCGATGCGGCGGGTAATTTCCGCTTTCAATTCGTCGTCTTGTTTGTCAAATTCCAACAAGGCTTTGGGGTGGATACCGATTTGGCGGTTGATGATGAATTCCATGCGTGCCAAGCCGATGCCTTCGCTGGGCAGATTGGCAAAGCTGAATGCGAGCTCGGGGTTACCGACGTTCATCATTACTTTTACAGGTGCTTTAGGCATGTTGTCCAAAGCAACATCGGTAATTTGTACGTCCAGCAGGCCGGAGTAGATAAAGCCGGTATCGCCTTCGGCACAGGATACGGTAACTTCTTGACCGTTTTTCAGCAATTCGGTTGCATTGCCGCAGCCGACAACGGCAGGAATGCCCAGTTCGCGCGCGATAATCGCCGCGTGGCAGGTGCGTCCGCCGCGGTTGGTAACGATGGCGGAAGCACGTTTCATCACGGGTTCCCAATCCGGATCGGTCATGTCGGTAACCAGTACGTCGCCGGCTTCGACGGAATCCATCTCGGAAGCATCTTTAATCAGGCGTACTTTACCCTGTCCGACTTTCTGACCGATGGCACGGCCTTCGCATAATACGGTTTTGTCGCCGTTGATGGCGAAGCGGCGCAGGTTGCGGTTGCCCTCTTCTTGGGATTTGACGGTTTCGGGACGGGCTTGCAGGATGTAGAGTTTGCCGTCCAAGCCGTCGCGTCCCCATTCGATATCCATCGGACGGCCGTAGTGTTTTTCGATGGTCAGTGCGTAATGCGCCAACTCGGTGATTTCTTCGTCAGTAATGGAGAAACGGTTGCGGTCTTCCTCGGGGACATCGACGTTGGTTACGGATTTACCGGCTTCTGCTTTGTCGGTAAAAATCATTTTGATGTGTTTCGAACCCATGGTTTTACGCAGGATGGCGGGCTTGCCCGCTTTGAGCGTGGGTTTGAACACATAGAATTCGTCGGGGTTGACCGCGCCTTGTACGACGTTTTCGCCCAAGCCGTAGGATGAAGTGACAAAGACGACTTGGTCGTAACCGGATTCGGTATCGAGGGTGAACATCACGCCGGACGCGCCGCTGTCGGAACGCACCATACGCTGCACGCCTGCGGAAAGGGCGACGATGTCGTGTTCGAAGCCTTTGTGGACGCGGTAAGAAATGGCGCGGTCGTTGTACAGGGAGGCGAATACATGGCGCATCGCTTCTTTAACGTTTTCCAAGCCGTTGATATTCAGGAAGGTTTCCTGTTGTCCGGCGAATGATGCGTCCGGCAGGTCTTCGGCGGTTGCGGAAGAGCGTACGGCAACGGAAATGTCCGCACCGCCGGCATCGGCAACCATTTTGTTCCATGCCGCTTCGATTTCGGCATCGAGCTGTTCGGGGAAGGGAGTGTCCAAAATCCATTGGCGGATTTCTTTGCCGACACGCGCCAGTTCGGCAACGTCTTCGACATCCAATTTTGCCAGTGCGGCGGAAATGCGTTCGCTCAGACCGTTGTGTGCGAGGAATGCGCGGTAGGCATCGGCCGTGGTGGCAAAACCGCCGGGGACGCGCACGCCTTTTTCGGTCAGCTGACTGATCATTTCGCCCAGCGAGGCGTTTTTACCGCCCACGCGTTCAACATCTGTCATACGCAGGTTTTCAAACCAGATTACATAGTTGTCGGCCATTTGTGTGTCCAATCCAAAATATGTTAAAAAAGAAACAAATCCGCGTCCTTATTTTAAGCGATTCGTTCCGCCGCTGTCACGTTTTTATCTGTCCGGACAATCGCGGCACCGTCTGAAAAATGGCGGGTTCGGGCTGTGTAGCGGTTTGAAATCGATGGGCGGCATATTGTTTTTTTCAGGTATTTCCTTTATAAAACAGATGGTTTTGAATAGGTTAATGTTTTGTGCCGTATTTTTCCGGTTTCTTTTTTTGGAATTTTATTTTAAAGAAATATAGTTTTTCGGTAATTTGTTTTAAAATATGATTTGTTTTTTTGGGGTGTAATCCGAGGTAGGGGCGGCGGGGTGCTTCCCCCTTGTCTGCCGCTGCTGTTATGATGATATTTTTATCCTGTATTTAAGGAGGGGCGATGGGCAGTCCGCGCCAAGTGTTTTATATTTCCGACCGCACCGGCCTGACGGCCGAAAATATCGGCGAGGCTTTGTTGAACCAGTTTGGCAATGTGGCGTTCAAACGCCATACGCACCCGTTTGTCGATACGCCGGACAAGGCGCGCGAGGTGGTGGAGAAGGTCAATCGGAGCCGGCAGGAAAACGGTCAGCGTCCGATTGCGTTTGTCAGCGTGGTCAACGATGAAATCCGTGAAATCATCAAGCAGGCAGACGCTTTCCATATCAATTTTTTTGAAACTTTCCTCGGGCTTTTGGAAAAGGAACTCAACACCGAGGCGGTTGCCGCTACGCAAGGACACCACAGTATCGGTAATACCCAACGTTACGATGCGCGTATGGAGGCGGTCAATTTTTCGCTCAACCACGACGACGGTGTCAGCGATAAAAACCTTCAGGAAGCGGATGTAATCTTGATGGGTGTATCGCGTTCGGGCAAAACGCCGACCTGCCTTTATCTCGCCCTGCAATACGGCATCCGTGCGGCAAACTATCCGCTGATTCCCGACGATTTAGAATCGACCGATCTGCCGCGTATGGTCAAACCTTATAGGGATAAGCTGTTCGGGTTGACCATCCAGCCGGAACGTTTGCAGGCCATCCGTCAGGAACGCCGCCCGAATTCGGCTTATGCGCGTATCGATACCTGCCGCAGCGAGGTGGCGGACGCGCAGAATATGTTCAGACGGCACGGGATTCCGTTTGCGAATACGACCGATAAATCGGTGGAGGAGCTTGCCGTGCACATCCTTCAGGCGTGCAAGTTGAAGCGCAGGTTTTGATGTTTTTTGCCTAAAATTCAGGCAAAATTTCGTTCATCGGTATCTTGCACAGGAGTTGCGCCATTAAATATTCGTCAAACAAAGATGTCCAAAGGCTGATAACCGGCCTGCTCAAGTCTAATCCCGATTGGCGTTTTCACAGTCGGGGCGGACGGCATATCAAGCTGATTTACCTGCCGACATCCGATGTCTTGCCCGTACCGTACAGCCCGTCGGATTTCAGGGCTGCTAAAAATCTAAGCAGCCATATAAAGAAGATTGAAAGCGGGCACAATAAAATTCGATGATTTCCGACGGATTCTTTCGACCGGTTAATGTGGATTTTTGCCTATTTTCAAACGAGGTGCCGGAATACGGGAAATGCCGTCTGAAAGGTTTTCAGACGGCATTTTTCAAGGACGGATTTTGTTTAGCGTCCCGAGTAGCTCGATTGGTGCGGGGATGCGGATGTCCGCCTGCCAAGAGTCGGTATCGTCTTCATCGGAAATATAACCCCATTCGGCAAGGACGGTCGTCATACCGGCGTTGCGCCCGGCTTGGATGTCGCGTTCGGCATCGCCGACGTAGACAGTGTGTTGCGGCTCGGCGTGGATTTGTCCGCACGCATACAGCATAGGTTTGACGCTTGGTTTGGGTTCGCCGCAGGTGTCGCCGCTGACGACGACGGCGGGCGGAACGGCAAAGCCGAGTTTGGGAACGAGTTTGTCGGTAAAGCGGGCGGGTTTGTTGGTGATGATGCCCCATTTGATGCCGCGCCTGCCGAGTTCGGCGATGAGTTCGTCCACGCCGTCGAAGAGGGCGGTGTCTTGGGCGTAGCGGCTGTCGTATTCGTCTAGGTATTCGACGCGCCACCAGGCGTAGTCGGGGTGGTCGGGCGTGATGCCTGCGCCGAGTTTGAGCAGTCCTGCCGCACCGTGTCCGGCATACGGGCGGATTTCCGCGATGCTTTTTTCGGGCAGGTTGTGGCGGCGCAACACGGCGTTGAGCGCGCCGCCGAGGTCCGGGGCGGTGTCGGCGAGCGTGCCATCGAGGTCGAACAATACGGCTTGTATCATAAGGCTTCCTTTGGTTTTCCGATGGGTTTGCCTGCAAGGCTTTGGGTTTGACGGCGGCAATGGTGCGCGCCGCCGGTTTTGTTGGCGCACAAGACGCTGTCGGGATGCGGGTGGTGTTCGCTTTCGATTTGGATGGTGCAGTGTCCGATATTTTTGTGGGACAAACCGTGTTCGATGCGGTAGGCGATTTGTTCGGATTCGGCAACGGTTATGCTGCCGTCCACGACGATGTGGCAGGATAGGGCGTTGATATTGCTTGTAATCGTCCAGACGTGTAAGTCGTGGACGGATTTTACGCCTTCGGTGTTGCGGATAACGTCGAGCAGGTCGTCGGTGCGGATGTTTTCGGGTGTGCCCTCCATCAGGATGTGCAGCGTTTGTTTGAGCAGGCTCCGGCCGCTTCGTCCGACCAGCGCGGCAACGAACATACTGACGAGCGGATCCGCCCATTTCCAGCCGAACGCCATCATAAGTACGGCGGCGGCAACCGCGCCGACCGAGCCGAGAAGGTCGCTTAAAACGTGCAGATACGCGCCGCGCATATTGACGTTGGCTTCGGTGTCGCTGTTTTTCAGCATATAAACCGCCACGCCGATGTTGACCAGCAGTCCGATAATGCTGATGACGAGCATCCCCGGCGTGGCGATTTCGGGCGGATAAAGCAGGCGTTTGACGGCTTCGTAGAAAATCATTACGGCGATGACCACCAGCGACAAGCCGTTGAACATGGCGGTGAGGATTTCAAAACGTTTGTAGCCGAAGGTCTTTTGCAGCGTGGTTTCTTTTTCGCCGAGCTTGAACGCCCACAATGCCGCGCCCAAGGAAAACGCGTCGCCGAACATATGCCCAGCGTCGGAAAGCAGCGCGAGCGAGTGGGTCAGCCGGCCGCCGGCCGCCTCCAGCAGCATAAAGGCGGCGATGATGATGAACGACACGCGCAATACTTTTTTGTTGGCGGTATGCGTGTGGGCGTGTGCGTGATGATGGTGTTCGTGATGGTGAGACATAACGTTCCTCAACAGAGGCCGTCTGAAAATCCGGATTCAGGGTTTTCAGACGACCTTTTTGCCTTGTTTCAAACCCTGCTCGAAATCTTCCAGCATATCCAGCTCGAAGCGGCTGAAGCCCGCTTTTTCCCGCGCTTCGATGTTCACATAGCCGCGGAAGATAAACATATCGTAACGGGCAATCAGACTGCGGAACAGGGCAATCGGTTCCAAACCGCGTTCGCGGCAAAGGTGTTGATACCAATGGTTGCCGATGGCGACGTGTCCCACTTCGTCGCTGTAAATGATGTCCAACACGCCGCAGGTTTCCGAATCGCCGCGCTGCGCCACCTTCGCGCGTATCCCCGGCGTAACGTTCAGCCCGCGAGCTTCCAATACGCGCGGCACTAAAGCCATACGCAACAAAGGATCGTAGGCGGTTTTGTATGCTATATCCCATAAATGATTGTGCGCCTCAAAATCGCCGTAATCGAAGCCGAAAGCGCACAGCCGTTCGCGCATCAGGCGGAAGTGGTACACCTCTTCCTTCGCCACTTTCACCCAATCGCGGACAAACTGAAACGGCAGCGTGCGGAAACGGTATGCCGCGTCCAAAGCCAGATTGACGGCATTGAATTCGATATGCGCAATCGCGTGCAGCATCGCCGCATAGCCTTCTGCCGTGTTCATCTTGCGCGGAGTCAGTTGCGACGGCGCGACCAAAATCGGCTTGTCCGGTCGTCCCGCGCGGGGGAAATCCAGCGGCGGCGCGTTTGTTTCAGCCCCGTCCATGTTTTGAACGGCGGCAAACGCCTCATCCGTCAGCCGTCCTTTTTCATCGGGGTCGCCCGAAAGCAGGGCGCGTTCCAGCAAAGCATAAATATCGGGTTTCATCTCAAGTCCGCCGTGTTCGGAAAACAAATATTATAGCGTTTTAAAAAAACAAGATGAGGCATATAATCTCCGCGATTCGGCATTCCGCGCCCAAACCGTCAAATATAGTGGATTAACAAAAACCAGTACGGCGTTGCCTCGCCTTAGCTCAAAGAGAACGATTCTCTAAGGTGCTGAAGCACCAAGTGAATCGGTTCCGTACTATTTGTACTGTCTGCGGCTTCGTCGCCTTGTCCTGATTTTTGTTCATCCACTATAACGCGGCACACAATTAAAGGGCGGCGTGGCGTGCCTACCTTTTCCGGGTGGTCAAAAAAATCAGCCTTCGGAAAACGCGGTTTGTAAAATGCAAACCGCCCGTAACGCCGCCCGTATGATTGTTTTGCCGCGCCGATACTTTGCGCCACACCCATCCCGACAAGGAAAGATAATGATGAAACCGCACAACCTGTTCCAATTCCTCGCCGTTTGCTCCCTGACCGTCGCCGTCGCTTCCGCACAGGCGGGCGCGGTGGACGCGCTCAAGCAATTCAACAATGATGCCGACGGTATCAGCGGCAGCTTCACCCAAACCGTCCAAAGCAAAAAGAAAACCCAAACCGCGCACGGCACGTTCAAAATCCTGCGCCCGGGCCTCTTCAAATGGGAATACACTTCGCCCTACAAACAGACTATTGTCGGCGACGGTCAAACCGTTTGGCTCTACGATGTCGATTTGGCACAAGTTACCAAGTCGTCCCAAGACCAGGCCATAGGCGGCAGCCCCGCCGCCATCCTGTCGAACAAAACCGCCCTCGAAAGCAGCTACACGCTGAAAGAGGACGGTTCGTCCAACGGCATCGATTATGTGCTGGCAACGCCCAAACGCAACAACGCCGGCTACCAATACATCCGCATCGGCTTCAAAGGCGGCAACCTCGCCGCCATGCAGCTTAAAGACAGCTTCGGCAACCAAACCTCCATCAGTTTCGGCGGTTTGAATACCAATCCCCAACTCTCGCGCGGCGCGTTCAAGTTTACCCCGCCCAAAGGCGTGGACGTATTGAGCAACTGATGTCGTCCGCCCCGATGCCGTCTGAAAGCCGCCGAGGCTTCAGACGGCATTTTCACGCAGGCGGAACAATGTCCCGCATTACCGCCCGATCGGGCATCGGAACGGCAAACCCGTGAAAATTAACGGTTGCGCCCCGGCTGTTTTTGCCGTTTAATGCAAACCTTGCTGCACCAAGGGCCAAGAAAGCCGACCGGCCGCCCCCACAGCTTCCGATGCAGGCGGCCCGTCCGTCCCTGCAATGTTTTTTATTTTTGAACGAAAGGTCGAAAACCATGAAAAAAACACTGGTGGCGGCGGCAATCCTGAGCCTCGCCTTGACTGCGTGCGGCGGCGGAAGCGATACCGCCGCCCAAGCCCCCTCCGCCAAGCCCGAAGCCGAACAATCGGGCAAACTCAATATCTACAACTGGTCGGATTATGTCGATCCAGAAACCGTTGCCGCCTTTGAAAAAGAAACCGGCATCAAGACGCGTTCCGACTATTACGACAGCAACGAAACACTGGAGGCAAAAGTCCTGACCGGCAAATCCGGCTACGACCTGACCGCGCCGTCCATCGCCAACATCGGCCGTCAAATCAAAGCGGGCGCGTATCAGAAAATCGACAAGGCGCAAATCCCCCATTACGGCAACATCGATAAAGATTTGCTGAAAATGATGGAAGTCGTCGATCCGGGCAACGAATACGCCGTCCCCTATTTCTGGGGCATCAACACCTTGGCAATCAACACGCGGCAGGTGCAAAAGGCATTGGGTACGGACAAGCTGCCCGAAAACGAATGGGATTTGGTGTTCAAACCCGAATACACCGCCAAACTCAAATCCTGCGGCATCAGCTATTTCGACAGCGCAATCGAACAGATTCCCTTGGCGTTGCACTATTTGGGCAAAGACCCCAACAGTGAAAATCCCGAAGACATCAAAGCCGCCGTCGATATGATGAAAGCCGTCCGGGGCGACGTGAAACGCTTCAGCTCTTCCGGCTATATCGACGATATGGCGGCGGGCAACCTGTGTGCCGCCATCGGTTACGGCGGCGATTTGAACATTGCCAAAACCCGTGCCGAAGAAGCCGCAAACGGCGTGGAAATCAAAGTATTGACCCCGAAAACCGGCGTGGGCGTGTGGGTGGATTCCTTTATGATTCCGCGCGACGCGCAAAACGTTGCCAACGCCCACCGCTATATCGATTACACGCTCCGGCCCGAGGTGGCGGCGAAAAACGGCAGCTTCGTTACCTACGCGCCCTCCAGCCGTCCCGCGCGTGATTTGATGGAAGCCAAATACACAAACGATCCATCGATTTTCCCGACCAAAGAACTGATGGAAAAAAGTTTCATCGTATCGCCCAAATCCGCAGAATCCGCCAAACTGGGCGTGAAGCTGTGGCAAGGGCTCAAAGCGGGCAAATAACCGGAATCCCTGCCGTCTGAAACCTTTCGGGCGGCAGGAAACGGCGTGTCCGCATTAAGTCAGGATTAGAATTATTTAGGATAATAATATGGATATGAATTTAAGTATCGTAGTTCCCATTTATAATGTCGAAAGTTATTTGGAAGCGTGTTTAAGTTCCATAGAACCTATATTAAGTAATGAAAATGTCGAACTTATCCTTGTGAATGACGGGTCAAAAGACGGAAGTGAAGATATATGTTATAAATATATAGATAAAATATCAAACAACAAACAACAAACAACAAACAACAAACAACAAACAACAAACAACAAACAACAAACAACAAACAACAAACAACAAACAACAAACAACAAACAACAAACAACAAACAACAAACAACAAACAACAAACACCGGACACCAAACATCAAATATATATATCAGGATAACCAAGGATTGTCGGAGGCGAGAAATACCGGAATAAAAAATTCAAACGGAAAATATATAACATTTATTGATTCGGATGATTTTATTAATTGTCAGGTCTTGCTGGATTTTCTTGGTAAAGATGATAGTGATATGCCGGATGTGGTTTTTTTAAATGCAGTTAAATATGATAAGGGAAGTGTTTCATATTTTGGCGAAGATTATCAGCCTGAAAAAATACTCAATCAACCCAAAGTCGAAGTTTTGAAAGGATTATGCCGATTTAGAAAATTTCCGGGTTCGGCATGGAATAAGATTATAAAAAGAGAATTGATTATTAGAGAAAAACTGTTTTTTGAAAAGGGAATTTATTCTGAAGATATCGAATGGTCAATGAGATTATTTAATGCGGCAACAACTTTTTCTTATTTGGACGGTTGTTATTACTATTATCGGCAGGGAAGAAAAGATTCTATTACGGGAACTGTTTCGGAAAAAAGTATAAAGTCATTATTATATATTTTGGAGAAAAATGCGGAAATGGAATTTAATAGGGATATATCAAGTTATCTTTATTCTTTTCTTTCCTACGAATATCTCGTTTTGCTTTTTATCATGACGAGTAAAAATATAGGGTGTGATACTGATATAAAAAGGAGGGCGTATCATTTAAGGTTTGTGTTATTAAAGTCCAATAAGTTGATATATAAGCTGATATTCCCGATAATCACATTATTCGGTGTAGATATTACAGGCCGGATTTTAAAAGCAATCAGAGGGAATATTTAATAAATTCCTTAACAATATATACCTTGCCAAAGGAGGAAAAATGACCGCAATCCGCAAATTTTTGGAACACGCGCCCCAAATTCACGAAAGCTGCATGATAGACGAAGCCTGCGTCGTCATCGGCGAAGTCTCGCTTGCCGAAGACGTTTCCGTGTGGCCGTGCGCCGTGTTGCGCGGCGATGTGAACAGCATCACCGTCGGCGCGCGCAGCAATATACAGGACGGCAGCGTCCTGCACGTTTCCCACAAAACCGCCGCCAAACCCGAAGGGTCGCCGCTGGTTATCGGCGAAGACGTTACCGTGGGGCACAAAGTGATGCTGCACGGCTGCCGCATCGGTAACCGCGTCTTGGTCGGTATGGGCAGCACCGTTTTGGACGATGCCGTGATTGAGGACGAAGTGATGATCGGTGCGGGCAGCCTCGTTCCGCCGCGCAAACGCTTGGCGGGCGGCTACCTTTATATCGGTTCGCCCGTGAAGCAGGCCCGTCCGCTGACCGATGAGGAAAAAGCCTTTTTGAAATATTCCGCCGCGCATTATGTGAAGCTGTCGAAACAGTACGGGATGTGAAATCACACCGACGTTCTTGCGTCAGCCCCAAATTCACGCGCTTGGACGCACCAGATAACGGCATCCGATGCGCCTTGATTTTGACCGTCTGCGTTTGAGTTGCAGGCAAAAAATGCCGTCTGAAGACCTTTTTTCGGGTTCAGACGGCATTTTATCGCCGATTGCTTTTTACAGTTTGACCGAATGTTCGCGCGTTTCGTGGAACACGATGTCCGGCCAACGTTCTTGCGTCAGCCCCAAATTCACGCGGCCGGGATGCACCCGGTAACGGCATCCGATGCGCCTTGATTTTGACTGTCTGCGTCTGAGTTGCAGGCAAAAATGCCGTCTGAAAGCCTTTTTTCGGGTTCAGACGGCATTTTATCGCCGCTTGCTTTTTAAAGTTTGACCGAATGCTCGCGCGTTTCGTGGAACACGATGTCGGGCCAACGTTCTTGAGTCAGCCCCAAATTCACGCGGTTGGGGGCGAGGTAGGCGAGATTGCCGCCTGCGTCGATGGCGAGGTTGCCCGCGTTGGCTTTTTCAAACTCCGCCAGTTTTTTCTTGTCGTCGCACGATATCCAGCGCGCCGACCAGATGGATGCGCTGTCGAACACGGCTTCCACGCCGTATTCGTTGGCGAGGCGCGAGGTTACGACTTCAAACTGCAACACGCCGACCGCGCCCAAAATCAAATCCGCGCCGCTCATCGGTTTGAACACCTGTACCGCGCCTTCTTCGCCGAGTTGTTGCAAACCTTTTTGCAGTTGCTTGATTTTCAGTGGGTTTTTGATGCGGACGCTGCGGAACAGTTCGGGTGCGAAGAAAGGGATGCCGGTAAATGCCAGTTGTTCGCCTTCGGAGAAGCTGTCGCCGATTTGGATGTTGCCGTGGTTCGGGATGCCGATGATGTCGCCCGCGTAGGCTTCTTCCACCAGCTCGCGGTCGTGCGACATGAAGGTAACCACGCTGGAGGCGGCGATTTCGCGGTTGATGCGCAGGTGTTTCATCTTCATGCCGCGTTCGAATTTGCCGGAGCAGACGCGTAAAAAGGCGATGCGGTCGCGGTGTTTCGGATCCATATTGGCTTGGATTTTAAAGATAAATCCAGAAAATTTCGGCTCGTCAGGCTCGACCATGCGTATGGTCGCGTCGCGCGGTTTCGGTGCGGGCGCCCAGTCAATCAATGAATTGAGGATTTCCTGAATACCGAAGTTGTTAATCGCAGAGCCGAAGAACACGGGCGTGAGTTCGCCGGCAAGGAATTCATCGAGATTAAATTCGTTGGAAGCCGCCTGAACCAATTCGATTTCGTCGCGCAACTGCTGGATTTCCAGCGGAAAGCGTTGTTCCAATTCAGGATTGTCGATGCCTTTGATGATGTCGAACTCGTGCGGCAGACGTTCGCCGCCTGCGTCGAAGAGATAGATTTCGTCGTTCAGGATGTGGTACACGCCTTTGAAGTTTTTGCCCATGCCGATTGGCCAGGTGACGGGCGCGCAGCGGATTTGCAGGATGTTTTCCACTTCGTCCAGCAATTCCAAAGAATCGCGTACTTCGCGGTCGTATTTGTTCATGAACGTGACAATCGGCGTATTGCGCAGGCGGCAGACGTTCAAGAGTTTGATGGTTTGCGCTTCCACGCCTTTTGCTGCGTCGATAACCATCAAGGCGCTGTCCACGGCGGTCAATACGCGGTAGGTGTCTTCGGAGAAGTCTTGGTGTCCCGGCGTGTCCAAGAGGTTGACGGTGTGGTCTTTGTAGTCGAACTGCATCACTGACGAAGCGACGGAAATGCCACGCTGCTTCTCGATTTCCATCCAGTCGGAAGTGGCGAATTTGCCGGTTTTCTTGCCTTTTACCGTACCTGCGCTTTGAATTGCACCTGAAAACAGCAAGAGTTTTTCGGTCAACGTGGTTTTACCCGCGTCGGGGTGGGAGATGATGGCAAATGTGCGGCGGCGGCGCACTTGGTCGAGGATTTCTTGGGACATGGTTTTCTTTGCAAAAAGGTTCAGGCCGCTTTTCAGACGGCCCGGACAGTGTTTGAGACGGCGAAATTGTACAAAAAAATGCCTGATAATTCAATGTCGGAGGTGGTCAGTGCGTGCTGCTGTAAATCTCTTTTTCGTCTTTCAGGACGGCATCGGCGGTTTCCCACGCGCCGCCGTTCCAGACTTTGTAAAAGCAGCTTTCGCGCCCGGTGTGGCAGGCGATGCCGCCGTTTTGGGCGATGAGCATCACAATGGCGTCGCCGTCGCAGTCGAGGCGCAGTTCGCGGACTTTTTGCGTGTGTCCCGACTCTTCGCCCTTCATCCATTGTTTTTGGCGCAAACGGCTGTAATAGTGGGCAAAGCCGGTTTCGACGGTTTTTTGCAGGGCTTCGGCGTTCATCCACGCCACCATTAGAACACGTTTGGTTTCGGCATCTTGGGCGATGGCGCAAACCAAACCTTTTTCGTCAAATTTGACGGCTTCAAGCAGGTTTTTATCCATATTTCCTTTCAGACGGCATAATCGGGGCGGTCAGAGGCGCACTTCGATGCCGGCTTCGCGCATAGCGCGTTTGGCTTCGCGGATGGCGATTTCCCCGAAATGGAAAATGCCGGCGGCAAGTACGGCATCGGCTTTGCCTTCGGTTATGCCTTCAATCAGGTGCCGGACATTGCCGACCCCACCGGAGGCGATGACGGGGATGTCGACGGCTTCGGCAACGGCGCGGGTCAGCGGCAGGTTGAAACCCTGTTTCGTCCCGTCCCTGTCCATACCGGTGAGCAGGATTTCGCCCGCGCCGCGTTTTTGCATTTCGACTGCCCATTCCACCGCATCCAAGCCGGTCGGATTGCGCCCTCCGTGGGTAAAGATTTCCCAGCGTGTGTTTTCGGGGTTGACGGCTTTGGCATCGACGGCGGCGACGATGGCTTGCGAACCGAAAAATCCGGCGGCTTCGTCAATCAGGTCGGGACGGGTAACGGCGGCGGTGTTGATGCTGACTTTGTCCGCGCCGGCATTGAGCAGGCGGCGGATGTCGGCAACGGTGCGTACGCCGCCGCCGACGGTCAGCGGGATGAAGACTTGTCCGGCAACCTCTTCGATGATGTGCAGGATGGTATCCCGATTGTCGGATGAGGCGGTGATGTCGAGGAAGGTCAGTTCGTCCGCACCTTCGCCGTTGTAGCGTTTGGCGGCTTCGACGGGATCGCCCGCGTCGCGCAAACCGATGAAGTTCACGCCTTTGACGACGCGCCCGTCTTTTACGTCGAGACAGGGGATGATGCGTTTTGCCAGTGCCATAATCGGATGCCTTTAGTCGAGGGAATCTGCCAGTTGCTGCGCTTGGGCAAAATCGATGCTGCCCTCGTAAATCGCGCGGCCGGTAATCGCGCCTGCTACGCCACGTTTTTCGGCGGCACACAGGGCGCGGATGTCGTCCAAGCCGGTCAGTCCGCCGGAGGCGATGACGGGAATGCGGACGGCTTGGGCGAGTTTGACCGTCGCGTCGATGTTCACGCCGCTCATCATACCGTCGCGCCCGATGTCGGTGTAGATGATGCTGTTGACACCGTCGTCTTCAAAGCGTTTTGCCAAATCAATTACATGATGCCCGGTTACGGTTGCCCAGCCGTCGATGGCGGCCATACCGTCTTTGGCATCCAGCCCGACGATAATCCTGCCGGGGAAGGCTTTGCACGCCTCGCGCACGAAGTCGGGGTTTTTGACTGCCGCCGTGCCGATAATCACGTCGTTCAGGCCCAAATCCAAATATTGTCCGATGGTTTTCAAATCGCGTATGCCGCCGCCGAGCTGTACGGGGATGTCTTTGGCGACGGCGGCAAGGATGTCTTTGATGGCGGGCAGGTTTTGCGGAACGCCTGCAAACGCACCGTTCAAATCTACCAGATGCAGGCGGCGCGCACCTTGTTCGAACCAGTGCAGCGCGGTTTCGGCGGGCGAATCGGAAAAGACGGTCGCCTCTTCCATCAGCCCTTGTTTCAGGCGGACGCAGCGTCCTTCTTTCAAATCGATGGCGGGTATCAGCAGCATAGTTTTTCTCCTTGTGCGGGGCCGTGTCCGGCTTACCAGTTTAAAAAGTTTTTCAACATCGTCAGCCCGGCATCGTGGCTTTTTTCGGTGTGAAATTGCGTGGCGAATACGTTGTCTTTGCCGACGATGCAGGCAAACGGGGACGGGTAGTCGCTTTCGCCCAATATGGTTTCGGGATTTTCGGGGGCGAAATAGTAGCTGTGGACGAAGTAAAAACGCGTGTCTTGGGGAATATCTTTAAACAGCGGGTGGTTTTGGGTTTGGCGCACGGTGTTCCAGCCCATATGCGGGACTTTCAGACGGCATCCCTGCGGGTCGAGGAGGTCGCGGGCAAAGCGTCTGACTTTGCCGCCGAACCAGCCCAAGCCGTCGGTGTTTCCTTCTTCGCTGTGGTCGAATAAGAGTTGCGCGCCGACGCAGATTCCGAAAAACGGTTTGTTTTTTAAGGCATCTTTGACTGCCTCGTCCAAGCCGCCGCGCTTCAGTGCCGCCATACAGTCGGGCATCGCGCCCTGTCCGGGAAAAATGACTTTGTCGGCGCGGGACACGCGGTCGGGGTCGCCGCTTAAAAAGATTTCGGTATTTTTTCCGGCAAGCTGCCCCGCCGTCCGGACGGATTTCAATACGGAATGCAGGTTGCCCATACCGTAATCGATAATGGCGGTTTGCATGGCTTCCTCCTCTTTTTTGCAATATGGCTGCGATTTTAACAAACAAATGTGCCGGGTTGATAAAAATGCCGTCTGAAAACGGGAATCTGTCTTCAGACGGCATAGGGTTCAAATCCGGAAAGCCGTTTGTCAGCCTTCCATTTGTTTTGCCTGAACGGCAGTCAGGGCGATGGTAAACACGATGTCTTCTACCAGTGCGCCGCGGGAGAGGTCGTTGACCGGTTTGCGCAGGCCTTGCAGCAGCGGGCCGACGCTTAAGACGTTGGCACTGCGTTGGACGGCTTTATAGGTGCAGTTGCCGGTGTTCAGGTCTGGGAAGACCAAAACGGTTGCCTGTCCTGCGACCGGGCTGCCCGGGGCTTTGGATTTGCCCACGCCCGGTACGGTTGCCGCGTCATATTGCAGCGGGCCGTCGATGGCGAGGTCGGGGCGTTTTTCTTGGGCAAGTTTGGTTGCTTCGATGACGGTATCGACATCGGGACCGCTGCCGGAGTTGACCGTAGAGTAGGAAATCATGGCCACTTTCGGGTTGATGCCGAAGGCTTTTGCGGAATCGGCAGACTGGATGGCGATGTCGGCAAGCTGTTGCGCAGTCGGGTTCGGATTAACCGCGCAGTCGCCGAAGACGAGGACTTGGTTGGGTAGCAGCATAAAGAATACGCTGGATACGAGGCTTGCACCCGGTGCGGTTTTAATCAGTTGCAAAGCAGGGCGGATGGTGTTGGCGGTCGTATGAACGGCACCGGATACCAGGCCATCCACATCGTTTTGCGCCATCATCATTGTACCGAGTACCACGGTGTCTTGCAGTTGTTTGCGCGCGTCTTCGGGTGTCAGGCCTTTGGATTTGCGCAGTTCGCACATCGGCTCGACGTATTGTTCGACCAATGAGGCGGGATCGACGATTTCCAAAGAGTCCGGCAGGTTGATGCCGCGTTCTTTGGCAACGGCTTCAACTTCTTCGCGTTTGGCAAGCAGGACGCAGCGGGCAATGCCTTTTTCGTGACAGATGGCGGCGGCTTGGACGGTACGCGGCTCGGCACCTTCCGGCAGGACGATGCGTTTGTCGGCTTTGCGTGCGAAGTCAATCAGGTTGTAGCGGAATTGGGCGGGCGAAAGGCGTTTGGTTTGTCGGTTTGCCAATACGGATACGTCTTTCAGCGCGCTGCTTGAGCCGAAGAACGTCAAACCGGTTTTTTCGGCAGCCGCTTCGGCAACGGAGGCTGCCGCGCCGTCGACAATAAAACCTTCCAATACGCCCGGCGCAGTGGCAAAGAACTGTTTGGCAAGGTTCAGCCGGTGTGCCAGTTCGTCTGCATCGGCGTTGTCGGAACGGACGGCAAATACGGCGGCGGCATCCAAAGAGAGCACCAGTTCGACGTTTTTGCCTGCAAGGTAGATTTTGTCGGCATCGGGTGCGATGCCTTCGATAATGAGGTTGTCGGCATCGAGTGCGGCAACTTTACCGACCGTCGCGTCAAACCAGTCGTCGCTTTTGCCTTGCGCCAACAGGGCTTCTGCTTGTGCGTCAAAGGCTTGGAAAATTTGTGCGTTCAAGGCTTTTGCAAATGATCGGGCGGCGGCAGATGCGTCAAGTCCGGCAGATACGGGTACGATGAGTACTTTTGCCATGATATATCCTTTCGTATGCTGCGGTGTGCGGCATGTATGTTGGAAGTGTTGTGATTTGAGGGGAAATGTCGGGATAGGCTATTTCCCGTCCGGTTTGCGCAAACAGGTATTTTCTGTTTTTGAGCGGCAGTCGGTCTTACGCTGCCGCGTGTTTCTATATTAACAAATAAATTATGTTTTCAACAAGATGAATATCGCCAGACATTGGCACGCCTTTCAGACGGCATGGTGTTTCCAAACTTACGGGGCAGGTTGTTCCGGGAAAAACAGTGCTTCTGAATTCAAGTAGATGCGTGTCTGTGTGCCGTCTGAAAAATCGGGTGCGTAGGGGGTGTTCAGCGTCAGGATGGTTTGCTCGATTTTCAGGCGGATTTGGATGTGGCGTGCTTTGGGTATGGCGTTGAGGATGGTGGCGGATAATTCGGCAGCATGGGTGTTCGGGCAGTTGAAGCTGAATTGTTCCGGACGGATGAGCAGTGTACCGCGTGTGCCTGCGGGTAAGGTGTTTCCGACGGGGAGCCTGCCTAATTCGGAGTCTGCCGTACCGTCGGCGTTGAGTGTGGCGGGCAGGGAGATACCTTCGCCGATAAACAGGGCTGTTTCAAGGTCGGCAGGTTGTCGGTACAGTTCGTGGGGGGCTGCAGTCTGGAGGATACGCCCTTGTTTCATGACGGCAATCCGGTCGGCGTATTGCAGGGCTTCTTCCCGGTCGTGGCTGACGAAAACGGCAGATTTGCCGTTGGCGCGCAGGGCGGCAATCATGTCTTCGCGAATCTGGCGGCGCAACTGTTCGTCCAGTGCGCTGAAGGGTTCGTCCAGTAGGATGAGTTCGGGATCGGGGGCGAGGGCGCGGGCGAGGGCGACACGTTGTTGCTGTCCGCCTGAAAGTTCGTGCGGATGACGGTTTGAGAGTTCGGAAATGCCGGTCAGGGTCATCATGGCTTCGATGCGTTGCCGCTCCTGCGCCGTCTTGCCTTTGCCGTTGCCCAGTCCGTAGGCGATGTTGCGGTAAACGGTCAGGTGGGGGAACAGTACGCCTTCTTGTACGACGTAACCCAAACGGCGTTCGCGGACGGGAAGGTTGGTATTTTCTGAATAGATTGTTCTTCCGTAAAGCGAGATTTCTCCGGAATCGGGCTGTTCAAAACCGGCAAGGCAGCGCAGCAGCGTGGTTTTGCCGCAACCTGATGCACCGATGACGAAGAGGATTTCCCCTTTGCCGAGTGTGAGCGAGATATTTTGCAGAACGGCATGGTTCTGGAAGTTTTTGGTCAGTTGGCGGATTTGGAGTGCGGGCGCGGTCATAGTCGGTCTTTCGCAGCAGTGTTATTTGAAGGCGTATTTTTTCAGTATGAATACGGGCAGGCCTGAAAACAGTACCAGCATAAGGGCATACGGGGTGGCGGCGGCATATTGTGCGTCTGACGTGTATTCCCAAACGGCGGTGGAGAGCGTGTGGACATCATCTGCGGTCAGCAGCAGGGTGGCGGTCAGCTCTTTCATCAGGTTGAGGAAGACGAGTGCGAATGCGGCGGTAATGCCGGGCAGGATGGACGGCAGCACCAACGTCCTGAAAATAAAGAAGTGTCCGCGCCCCAATGTTGCGCCGACCTGTTCCATGCCTTTGGGGAATTGTTCCAAGGAAGTCCTCAGGGTGGTTTGCGCCATCGGCAGGTAAAGCATGAAATAGGCAAGGACGACGACGATAAAGGTTTGGTAAACGGATGGTGCGTAGTTGATGCTGAAATAAATCAGCGACAAGGCGATCACCAGGCCGGGTACGGCGTGCAGCAGGAAGGGCAGCCTGTCTATCCATACGGTCAGCAGGTTGCGGTAGCGTATGGATGCCCAAACCAAGGGCAATGCGCACAAAATGGTCAATAATGCGCCGGCGGCGGATACGCCCATCGATCGGGCAAATGCATCGAATACGGATACGAGTTCAAATGTGCCGGACGAGCCGACCATCATCCAGCGGATAAGGATGCCGAATGGGATGACGATGCTTAAAACCAGCAGCGAGCCAAGAAAAAATACTGTGCAGATTTGCGCGGGCAGCTTCATCGTTTTGACCGGGTAGGGGCGGGCAACGCCTTTGCCGCTGTGATAGAGCTTGGTTTTTCCACGGAAAATGCTTTCTCCAAATACGACGATGCCGCACACTGCCATTAAAACGGCGGACAGCAGCGCGGCGGTGTTATTGTCGAACGACATTTCGTATTCTTGGAAAATGGCGGTGGTAAAGGTCGGATAGTTGAGTATCGATACTGCACCGAATTCAATCAACATGTGCAACGCAATCAGCAGGATGCTGCTGCCGATGGCAGGTTTGAGTTGGGGAAGTATGGCGGAAAAGAAAGTTTGCAGGCGGCTTTTACCCAAGGAAAGGCTGACTTCTTCAAACGACAGGCTGATGCGTTTGAGGGCCGCCTCGACCGGTAGGTAGGCGAGGGGAAAAGACGACAGGCTCATAATCATAACGGTTCCCCAAAATCCCTCCACGCGGAAAGTCAGGCTGATCCAAGTGAAGCAGCTGACAAATGCGGGGATGCACAAAGGCAGGGTAATGGCCGTCTGAAAAAAGGTTTTGCCGAAAAAGCGGTAACGTTGGAACAAAAGGGCGCAGGCAATGCCCAAAACAATGGAAATCAGGGTTACGCCGAACATCAGCAGCAGGGTGTTGCCAAGCAAATCCCACATACGCGGGCGGAACAGCAGTTCATAGGCGCGTGCCGCGCCGACCTGCCACGAACGCATAGCGACATAAAGGAAGGGGAGGATGAGCGGCAGTCCGACAAACAAGATGAGGACGGTCAGCCATAAAGGTGGTTTGTTGCGGGACATAAATCGGATTCGGATAGAAAACGGCCGGACAGCAGGGTTGCCCGACCGTTTGAACGGAAAAAGTTTATTTCAGGCCTGCCTGTTCGAGAAGGCGGGTCGCTTTTTCTTTATCGGCGATGGTGGTTGCAGATACTTCAGGTGCCTCCAGTTTGGCATAAGGTTCCATATTGAACGGGGAAGACACGCCGGCGTGCAGCGGATATTCTGCGCGGGCGGAAGCCAAGACCTGCTGTCCTTGTTTGCCTGCGAGGAAGGCGACGAATTTTTGTGCTTCGGCTTTATTCGGGGAAGATTTCAGCACTGCCGCGCCGGAATAGGTAACGAGTGCGCCGGGGTCTTTGCGGCGGACGAAGTTCAGGCGGGAATGGATGTTGTGCACGCCTTTTTCTTTGGCAAACGCATACCAGTAGTAGTTGTTGATGAGGGCGGCCGGTACTTCGCCGTTTTCGACGGCTTGGAGCGCGACAGTGTTTTTAGCATACAGTTTGCCGTTTTCTTTTAAGCCTTTGAGCCATTTCAGGGCGGCTGCTTCGCCTTTCAGTTTGACGATGGCGACAACCTGTTCCAAGAACGCGCCTGAAGTCGGCACATAACCGATGCGGTCTTTCCATTTCGGCGTGGCGTAATTCAGGACGGATTTTTCCAAATCTTTTTCAGACAGTTTGCGGGTGTCGTAAACGACGACGCGCGAACGGCCGCTCAATGCCACCCAGTCTTTTTTGGCGGCAACCGGCACGCCTTTGCGGCGTGTGTCGTTAATCGTTTTTGCGGGGAGGGTTTCTAAGAGGTTGGCTGCGGAAAGCGTAACCAGCGGGGGGATTTGTTCGGAATAGAATACGTCGGCGGGGCTTCGGCTGCCTTCTTCTTTGATTTGGCCGGCAAGCTGGTCGCTTTTGCCGCTGTTAATTTTTACTTTGATACCGGTGGCTTGGGTAAAGGCATCGGCAAGTGCCTGCGTGGCTTCTTTGTGTTGACCGTTGTACACGGTAATGTCTGCCAGCGCAGGGGTTGCGGCGGTCAGGGCTGCGGCAAGCAGTGCGTATCGGATAGATGTTTTCATATCGATTTTCTCCTAATGAATGAGGGTGTATATCTTGTTAAGACATAACGGAGTGTAGTGTATTCCTTCTTTTTTATAAATGCAAATAATTATTTTTTTAAATTTGTTGTTGTCCAATCCGGTTATTGTTTGTTCTGACTTGTATTTTTTTCCGTGCATCGCGCCCGTAAGGTGGAAGCGGCGGGTAATGCGTGTCGGAATGTGGGTAAAGGCAGCATTTTGACTTGTCTGAATACTTGAGAACCCTTCCCTTTAAAACGCTGCCTGAACAGGGTTGCCGGAATAGTATTGCCATCCCAGCGGATACAGTTTGTCGGGGTCTTGCCAATATTGTTCATCCAGACTGTTCAACAGAGAGACGGTTTTGTTGTCGAGATGTTGCGTTATATCCCACATTTCTTTCAGGTTTTTACCTTCCGATTGGAGGTGGCGGATTTCTTTGTCCAATGCGTCTGCCGCCCGATGGATCAGCATTGCGCTGTGTACCGCGCCGATTTTTTTCAGAACGGAACAAGTCTTTTCGGCGGCGGGAAAACCCCAGTTGCAGACAAATTGCAGTATGCCGCCGTTGCCGATGTCGGCTTCCGCCCGCCAAATTAAAACCAGCTCCTGTTCTCGTCCGTTCATGCTTTCGAGTTTGCCGTCATGCTGTTCAAAAAGTTTGTCCACCGCCTGCCACATCATCTGTTCGAAGCGGTCGGCTTGGGTATCCGTATCGGTCATAGTGTTCTTGCCTTTTAAGAATGCCGTCTGAACATTTCTTCAGACGGCATCGGGGGTTAAGCTGACACTTCACGCCAGCGTTTGACTTGGAAACGGACTTGTTCAGGCGCGGTGCCGCCCAAGTGGTTGCGCGCGTTTAAGCTGCCCTCGGGTGTCAGCACGCTGTAAACGTCGTCTGAAATCAGCTTGCTGAAACCTTGTAAGACTTCAAGCGGCAGTTCGCTCAAATCAACGTCAGCTTCATCGGCGTGGCGCACGGCTTGAGCGACGATTTCATGACTGTCACGGAAGGGCATGCCTTTTTTCACCAAGTAATCCGCCAAATCGGTGGCGGTGGCAAAACCCTGCATTACGGCGGCGCGCATATTGTCGGGTTTGACGGTTACGCCGCGCATCATGTCGGCGTAAATCCGCAACGTGTCGATAAGCGTGTCGGCGGTGTCAAACAGCGGTTCTTTGTCTTCCTGATTGTCTTTGTTGTACGCCAAGGGCTGCGATTTCATCAGGGTAATCAGGCCGATAAGGTGTCCGATGACTCGGCCGGATTTGCCGCGCACGAGTTCGGGCACGTCGGGGTTTTTCTTCTGCGGCATGATGGACGAACCCGTACAGAAGCGGTCGGCGATGTCGATAAAGCCGAAACGCGGGCTCATCCACAAAATCAATTCTTCGGACAGGCGGCTCAGGTGAACCATAACCAGCGAGGCGGCAGCCGTGAACTCGACGGCGAAATCGCGGTCGGATACGGCATCGAGCGAGTTTTGGCAGATTTGTTCAAAGCCCAATAGCTCGGCGGTGATTTCGCGCCGAATCGGATAAGTCGTACCGGCAAGGGCGGCTGCTCCGAGCGGCATACGGTTGACGCGGCGGCGGCAGTCCGCCATCCGTTCGTTATCGCGTCCGAGCATTTCGACGTAGGCGAGCATATGGTGTCCGAAGCTGACAGGCTGGGCGACTTGCAGGTGGGTAAAGCCGGGCATAACGGTTTCGGCGTTTTGTTCCGCCAAATCCAGTAATGCCGTCTGAAGGTTTTGAATCAGGTTTTGGATAACGGTAATCTGGTCGCGCAGCCAAAGGCGGATGTCGGTGGCGACTTGGTCGTTGCGGCTGCGGCCGGTGTGTAGGCGTTTGCCCGCGTCGCCGATTTTGTCGGTCAGGCGGCGTTCGATGTTCATATGGACATCTTCCAAATCGGACGACCATTCGATTTCGCCGTTGCGGATTTCTTCGAGGATTTCCGCCATACCCCGGCGGATGTCCGCCAAATCGCCTTCGTCCAACACGCCGGTTTCTTTCAACATTTGCGCGTGGGCGAGCGAGCCTTGAATGTCCCATTCGGCAAGGCGTTGGTCGAAACCGATGGAGGCGGTGTATTGTTTGACGAGTTCGGAAACGGGTTCGTTGAAACGTCCGGACCAGGTTTTGTCGTGCATAAGGATTCCTTGATGTGGTTATTCGGTACGGTATTTTTCCAAAAGGCGGCGGAAGGGTTCGCCGGTTTCGGGGTGTTTCAGGCCGTAGGCGACGGTGGCTTCGAGGTAGCCCAGTTTGCTGCCGCAGTCGTAGCGTGTGCCTTCAAAGGGGTGCGCCAGGACAAATTCGTGATCGAGCAGCTTGGCGATGCCGTCTGTAAGCTGGATTTCGTTGCCCGCGCCGCGAGGCAGTCCGGTCAGTAAGTCGAAAATGCGCGGGGTGAGGATGTAGCGTCCAACAACGGCAAGGTTGGAGGGCGCGTCTTCGGGCTTGGGTTTTTCGACAATGCCGGTAATGCGTTGGAACTGTTTGAGCTGTTCGGTTTCGACGATGCCGTATGAGCCGGTTTGCGACGGTTCGACGGTTTCTACGCCCAAAATGCTGTTGCCGCTGCGTTCGTACACTTCGACCATTTGTTTGAGCGCGCCTTTTGGAGCATCGATTAAGTCGTCAGCCAAAATCACGGCGAAGGGTTCGTCGCCGATGGCAGCGCGGGCGCACAAGACGGCGTGTCCGAGTCCCAGTGCTTCGGCCTGGCGGATGTAGAGGCAGGTAATGTTCGGCGGCAGGATATTGCGGACGTGTTCCAACAATTTGTCTTTATGACGCATTTCCAACTCGGTTTCGAGTTCGTATGCCTTGTCGAAATGGTCTTCGATGCTGCGTTTGTTGCGTCCGGTAACAAACACCATTTCCGTGCAGCCGGCTTCCACGGCTTCTTCTACGGCGTATTGGATCAGCGGCTTGTCGACAATGGGCAGCATTTCTTTCGGGCTTGCCTTGGTGGCGGGCAGGAAGCGGGTTCCCATCCCTGCGACGGGGAAGACGGCTTTTTTTATCGGTTTCATTCTTTTTCCTTTGTATTGTTTTGATGTTAAAGGGCGAGTTTGCGTAAGAGTTCGGCAAGTGCCTGCGCGCGGTGGCTTTCGCGGTTTTTGACCTCCGAATCCAATTCGGCGGCAGTTTTGCCGTGTTCGGGCAGATAAAAATACGGGTCGTAACCGAAACCGTTTTGCCCGAGCGGTGTGTCGTTCCATTGTCCGTGCCATACGCCTTCGGCGATAATCGGACGCGGGTCGTCTTTATGGCGGACAAAAACCAATACGCAGACATAAGAACAGCTTTTGTCGGCTTTGCCGGCAAGTTCGGCGGCAAGTTTCAGGTTGTTGGCGGTATCGGATTTGGGATTGTCGCCCGCGTAACGTGCGGAATGTATGCCCGGCGCGCCGTTTAAGGCGGCGGCACAGATACCGCTGTCGTCGGCAAGCGCGGGCAGCCCGCTGTATTCGGCGGCGTGCCGGGCTTTTGCCAGCGCGTTTTCGACAAAGGTGGGATAGGGTTCGGGGCATTCGGGTATGCCGAATGCGGATTGCGGCAATACGGTGATGCCGTAAGGTTTGAATAAGTTGCCGAATTCTTTGAGTTTACCTGCATTGCCGCTTGCCAAAACGATTTTTTCCGGTTTTTCAGCCATGGCGGTTTTCCTTTGCGGCGGATTGGGCGGCGCGTAGGGATTTGTGCCGCAGGTAGAGGGCGAGTGCGCCGATTTGCCCGAACAGCGCGCCGAATGCGAAAAGGAAGGACGCGACGGCGAAGGCTTTGCTGCCGACGGTCAGCAGATAAGCACCCAAGAGGACGAGCAGCATAAATGCCAGTGTGAACAGGGCAACAGACAACAGATAGGTTTTTCGGCGGTTCATGGCGTTCGGTCGGAAACGGTATGTTCGGATTATAGCCGATTGGGACGGTATTCCCTAGGGCTTGGAAAAATGCCGTCTGAAGCGGCGTTCAGACGGCATGGCGGGCGTTATGCCTGTTTGTTCCAACGTTCGATGGATTCTTTGATGACTTTTTTCGCTTCTTCCACATCGCCCCAGGATTCGACTTTGGTCGTACCCGCTTTTTTCAGGTCTTTGTAGTGGTTGAAGTGGAACTCGATTTGTTTGATGAGCTGTTGCGGCAAATCGGCCAAAGTTTTGTAGGCGTTGCCGTTGTTGCGGTCGTCGGCAGGAACGCAGACGATTTTGTCGTCAACTTCGCCGTCGTCAACGAATTTCATCACGCCGATAACGCGCGCTTCCAAGAATACGCCGGTTGCCAGAGGTTGTTCGGTAACGAGCAGCACGTCCAATTCGTCGCCGTCTTCGTCCAAAGTTTGGGGAATGAAGCCGTAGTTGGTCGGTTTGGCGAAGATGGCGGGTTCGACACGGTCGAGTTGGAATACGGCGAGTTTGCGGTTCCACTCGATTTTGTGGTTGCTGCCGGCGGGGATTTCGTTGACGACGTTGATGATGCCGCCGTCCACGTCGCCCGGGGTCAGGATTTGGTTGAAGTCTGCCATTTGGTTTCCTTTGTTTCTGAGGATTTGAACGGCAGGAGTATAGCAAACAAAAAGTTTGATGGAAACGCCGTCATGCCGTCTGAAAAGGGTTCCGGATATTTTCAGACGGCATTTTTCAAAGCCTGCCCAAGCGTCTGCCTAATTCCAAAATCGCGCGCCTATTGGACGGGGAAAACACTTTTTCCGCCGCTTCTTCCATATCGAACCAACCGTAGGAGACATGTTCTTCGGGTTGCAGGACGATGGGCGTATCGTGCGGGATTTCGGCAGAGAAGAGGTGTTCGCGGTTTTCAAACACGCCTTTTGGATAGCGGTGCCGCCAGTGGTGGTAGATTTCGTAAACCGTGCTGTCGTGCCAGTCTTGAAGCTGTCCTTCCGCCAGCAGTATGCCGGTTTCTTCCCAAACTTCGCGCCTTGCCGTTTGGGCAACGGTTTCCCCGGGTTCGAGGCTGCCGGTTACAGACTGCCAAAATCCTTTCGGATGCGTGCGTTCGATGAGGAGGATACTGCCGTCCCCGTCATGGAGTACGACCAGTGCGGAGACGGGGTATTTGAGCGGTTTTGCCATCGGCATCTTTCGGCGGGCTGATGTAATGAAGGGGCGGATTATAGCAAACGCCGCACGTTATGGCGTTTATCCTTTTCCGCATTCTTTTCCGTCCGGGCGGGACGTGTCGGCGTTTGCCGGTAAATTTTCCGTTGTGTCAAAAAGATAAGGGCGGTTGTGATTTTAATGCTTGCCAAAGTGACGGGCGGAAACTATAATCCGCAACTTATCGAGTCGGAGTGTGGCGCAGTCTGGTAGCGCACTTGCATGGGGTGCAAGGGGTCGAAGGTTCGAATCCTTTCACTCCGACCAAAAAAACATAAGGCAGCCGTTTTTGAAACGGCTGCTTTTTTGTCTGTATAAAGAAAGGTCGTTTGAAACCGTATTTATTGTTTAAGACAACCTCTTAGCTCAAACTTTGAGAACCGCATGCGTGCGTTCCGCACACATGCTGCTTGTTGAGTTTAGGTTTCATATGGGCTATGGCTTGCTAGTTGCACAGGCTGTGCTTGTTAATACTTATTCATTAGCTATTTTGGAATACATATGCTCCACAGACTTGGGTGATAGTGGTGCTTTACACTCGGTGCAATAATCTTTATTAAATGGGGAAATTCCTCTTGAATAAGTTAAATTATTAGCATCAATCTCAAATGATTTGCCATTAAATTTTTGAAAAGAATGGCAATATGGACATATGCCGGCAATCGGAATATAAATAATACAAAAAAGTAATCCAACAACCCAATATAACGAGAATGGGAAAATAAAACAGGGTTAGATTTTAATCATTTTATAGGTGGTGATATCAATAAGAAAGGCACAGTAACAGGAGGGCATAGTCTAACCCGTGGTGATGTACGGGTGATACAACAAACCTCGGCACCTGATAAACATGGGGTTTATCAAGCGACAGTGGAAATTAAAAAGCCTGATGGAAGTTGGGAAATGAAAAAAGGAAGGGGCGGAAAACCTATGACAAATCATTCTATGTTCCCAAAAGATTGGGATGAGGCTAGAATTAGGGCTGAAGTTACTTCGGCTTGGGAGAAAAGAAAGGAATTAGAAGGTCAAAAATGGAGAGGTACAAGTAAATCTGGTGTTGAAATAGAAGGATTTACGGAACCTAATCGAACAGCTTATCCACTTTATAATAGTAAATGAAGTATTGATTAAAAAGGTGTTTTTAAATGTATAAAATAAAATGTTTTTATGATCAGTTTAGTTCTGGTGAATTATTTAACTACTGCCAGTTTTTAGATAATTCTTCTAATCAAAAGATAAATACACGAGGAACAGTGTATCAATATATTATTTATGTTTTAACAGGAGACCTTTATCTACAAAAAGACATAGATGAAAATTTAGAATTTATCCATCAAGCAGAAAATAATCCCAATGAAGTTTATTCAGGAGGTGGACAAGGTTTTTGCTGGGATATTTCTGCTGAAAAAGTAGTTTTCTATCACAACGAATTTGATGAAGAAGACGGCTGGCCTGATTTAAGCTGTTCGCTGCATACTTTTAAAACTGCTTTAATTGCTTGGAATGCTTTTTTGCAATTGCCTAAAAGTATTCATTCGGTGGTGGAGACTGTGATTGAGGAATAAGCATAATTAGCTTATAGTAAATATAATAAAAAAAAATATCTTTCTTTAAGAAATTATTGTTTGTAACAATTTCTTGGAGGGTTGCCGCACCAGATATACAGGCTACGGAAATAAAAAAAATCTTAGGAATTAACATTCTTTTTTGAAATTTTTTTGCAATATACATTGCTTTTTCTTTGTCATCTAATTTTCTCATATCTCTTACTTCTTCCATTCCAAATCCAAATATCCCATTTCAACATACCACTTATTTCTACATGTACAAACTTTCTTGAAATGCCGTCTGAAAAGTTTTCAGACGGCATTTTTTATTTCTTCCAGTAGGCGGGAGTGAAGAGGATGAAGACGGTGAAGATTTCCAGCCTGCCCAAGAGCATGGCGGTAACGCAAATCCATTTCTGTATTACGTCCAAACCGGCGTAATTGCCGGCGGGCCCGACTTCGCCCAGTCCGGGGCCGGAATTGGTAATGCAGGCGATGACGGCGGTAAAGGCGGTGGTAAATTCCATACCGCTCGCCATCAGCAGGAAGCTGAAGAGGACGACGGTCATAAAGTAGATGAAGATGAAGGACATAACGGTCAGCGCGAGGCGGTCGGGTATGGCCTTGCCGCTGATTTTGACGGTGCGGACGGCTTTGGGGTGCAGCAGCACCATCATTTCGCGCAGGCTGAATTTGAACAGGACGAGGGCGCGTATGGTTTTGATGCCGCCGCCGGTCGAGCCGGAGCTGGCGAGGATGTTGGCGAGGAAAAACATCCACAGGGAAATCAGGAGCGGCCATTGTGCGAAGTCGGTGTTGGACAGCCCGTTTGCCAAGCCGATGGAGACGAAGTTGAAGGCGGTGTAGCGCAGGGATTCGGTAAAACCGGCGTAATGGCCGGTGTGCCACAGGTACAGGGCAGCGGCAAGGATGCTGCCGGAGAGCAGCAGCAGCATTGTCCGGCATTCTTCGTCTTTCCAATAGGTTTTGAGGCTGCGGCTGTTGAGGGCGGCGAAATGGCTGGCAAAATTGATGCCGCCGAAAATGGTGAAAACGATGATGACTGCTTCGATGAGGGGGGAGTTGTAATAACCGATGCTGGCATCGTGGGTGGAAAACCCGCCCAGCGAGAGGGTCGCCATTGCGTGACAGACGGCATCGAACCAGCCCATTCCGGCAAAATGCAGGCAGGTTGCCGCGAGGATAGTGATCAGGGTATAGCCGAACCAGAGTTTTTTCGCCACTTGGGAAATGCGCGGCGACATTTTGCTTTCTTTGTCAATGCCGGGGATTTCGGCTTTGAATAATTGCGTGCCGCCTACGCCGAGCATAGGCAGGATGGCGACGGCAAGGACGATGATGCCCATCCCGCCCAGCCAGTTGAGCATATGCCGCCAAAAGTTGACGGAGGGGGCGAGTCCGTCGACGTGGGCGATGACGGTCGCGCCGGTGGTGGTCAGTCCCGACATCGATTCAAAAAATGCGTCGGTAAAGCCCATATTCGGGAAATACAGGTACATCGGCATCGCAGCCATAGCGGCAAACGCCAGCCACAACATCAGGACGAGGGTGAAGCCGTCGCGCGGGCGCAGTTCGCGCCTGAACCGGAGGGTGGCGAACCGGACGATGCACGAGCCGGAAAGGGTAACGGTCGCGGTGGTGGCGAAGGCGGTGTACGCGCCGTCCGAAAAGGCGTAGGAGAGGGCGGCGGGTATCAGCAGGATAAAGGAAAACAGCATACCCAGTCGGGAGAGGACGTGGGCGATGGGCAGGATTTTGTGCATAGTGGGGCGGTCCGTTATTTTGCGAAGCTTTTCCAGTCTATGCCGCCGGCGGCTTGGACTTGGGTAATTTCTTCCGTTTCGAGGTTGACGGCGGTCAGCTGCCCGCCCCACAGCGCGCCGGTGTCCAGCGAGATGACGTTGTCGGCATTCGTGTAGCCCAGCGAGGACCAGTGTCCGAAGATGATGGTGTGGTCGAGGTTTTGCCGGTCGGGGGCTTTGAACCACGGGCGCAGGTAAAGCGGCATTTTTTTCACTGTGGATTTGTAGTCGAAATCCAGTTCGTTTTTAAAGGTCAGGGCGCGCATCCGCGTGAATGCGTTGACGATGAAGCGCAGGCGGGCATAGCCTTCCAAACCTTCGTCCCACGCGGCCGGTTTGTTGCCGTACATTTTGGAGAAGAATTTGACGTATTTTTTGCCGCGCAGTTCGGCTTCGGCTTCTCCGGCGAGCGATTCGGCTTTGGCGATGCGCCATTGTGGCAGGATGCCGGCGTGTACCATCACGCGGCTGCCCTCGCGTATCAAAAGCGGTTGTGCGCGCAGCCAGTCGAGCATTTTTCTGCCGTCGGGGTGTTTGAGTATGGGTTCGATTGTGTCGCTGCGTTTGGGTGCGCCTTCGCCGCAGCCGACGGCGAGCAGGTGCAGGTCGTGGTTGCCGAGGACGATTTGCACGCTGTTTTCGTGCCGGATGCAGAATTGCAGCGTTTCGAGGGATTTCGGGCCGCGGTTGACGATATCACCCGTCAGCCAGAGGGTGTCCGTGCCGTGGTTGAAACCGATTTTGCCGAGCAGCGCGGTCAGTTCGTCGAAACAGCCTTGGATGTCGCCGATTGCGTAATGTGCCATTGCGGGTGTTGTGAAGTGGGAAAGTGTTGCGGTTCGGACGGCACGGTTGGAAATCTTATGCCGTCCGAACGTGGAATTATGCGTTCAAAACGAGGACGGCTTCGGCTTCAACCTGCACGCCTTTGGGCAGCGAGGCAACGCCGATGGCGGCGCGGGCGGGGAACGGCTCGGCGATAAATTCCGCCATCACTTCGTTGAAAACGGCGAAGTTAGCAAGGTCGGTCAGGTAGGCGTTGAGTTTGACGATGTCGGCCAGCGTGCCGCCTGCGGCCTCAGCAACGGCTTGCAGATTTTTAAAGACCTGGCGCGCTTCGGCGCGGAAATCGCCGTTGCCGACGACGGTCATCGTGGCGGGATCGAGGGGGATTTGACCGCTCATGTAAACGGTGTCGCCCGCGCGCACGGCTTGGCTGTACGCGCCGATGGAGGCGGGGGCTTTGTCGGTATGGATGACGGTTTTGGACATTTCGGATTCCTTAAAAAATAGGGCGGCAGAAGCCGCAGCGTTCGGGATTATCGTACAAAACCGTCTGCTTGTGTAGTTTCAGACGGCATGGATGTTGAAAACAAAAACCGCCGAAAGGCTCGGCGGTTTGCGGAATAAGGCGTATATCAGAATTTGACGCGCACGCCGGCGGACAGTTCGCTGGAGCGGACGTTTTTGACAGTGTTGACTTTGCCGACGTAGTTGTAGCGGTAGCCGGCATCCAAATCGACATTCGGGGTAACGGCATAGCTTACGCCCGCCAATACGCCGAGACCGGTGGAGGTTTGGCTGAAGCTGTCGCTGCCGCCCAAGTCGACGGAGGCGCGGTTGAGGCTCAAGCGCGCGCCGAGATACGGTTTGACGGGCGATTGGGTGTCGAAGTCGTAAATGGCGGACGCGCCGATGCTGTAAAGTTTGACATCGGTGGATGCGGCTTTATAGTTTTTGTAGCGCGTGTAATCGACGGCGAAGCGGAGGTCGTTGATGCGGTAGCCTGCGGAGATGCGCGGGCTGAAGCCTTTGGCAGAACCTAAAGAGCTTGAGGCTTTGGCATGTGCGGCATCGGCTTGGACGTAAAAGCCGGATGCGCCTTCTGCCAGTGCGGCGGCCGGGAGGGCGAGGGCAATCAGTGCGGCAAGTGCTTTTTTCATATTTTGGTTCCTTTATGGTTAGGGAGAAAAATTGTTAAGAATCCGTTAAAGAATCCTGCCGTATTATACTGAAATTTTCTTTTTGCATCGTAATATTTTCAATGCCTCAAGATATGCGGCGGCATCCGGCTGCTCTGCCGACGGCAAAGCCGTTAACCCGCGCGTTGCCTTTAAATGGTGGCGGCGGCATCACGCGGTGGACGGGTGGAACTTGCAAACGGTTTGGAAAAAACCGCAAAGGCGCGGCGGCGGTATCTGTCGGATTGTTGCAGGCGCAGGCGTACGGTTTTTTGTGTGCGGCGTTGCCTTAAGCGTCGGACATTTCCGACGGCGGTTGTGCCGTCTGAAACGCCCGGCGGGGGATGCGGCTGTGTTTCCCATCGATAAGCATATTTGCCGGCCGCGTTCGGGGCGGGTTTTGCCCGGGCGGCCGCCGATTTGTTTGCGCTTATAAAAAACACTGCAACAAATCGTTTAAAAACAAGTGTCCTTTTTCGGTCGGGCGGAATACGGCGGGGTCGGTTTCCAGCAGCCCTTTTTGTCTTGCCGTTTCGATTTGCGCCATGATTTTGGCGGCGGGTACGCCTGTGCGCTCCTGCAACATTGCGGCGGGTACGCCGTCGGTCAGGCGCAGGGCGTTCATCATAAACTCGAACGGCAAATCTTCGGCGGCGACGGTTTTGCGTTCGACGGCTTCTCCCGGCCGGTTTTGCATCAGGGCGAGGTAGTCGTTGGGATGGCGGCGGCGGACGGTGCGCTCGATGCGGTCTGGGTAGGAGATTTTGCCGTGCGCGCCCGCGCCTATGCCTAAATAATCGCCGAACTGCCAGTAGTTCAAATTGTGGCGGCACTGCATGGCGGGTTTCGCAAAAGCCGATGTTTCGTAGTGGATAAAACCCACGCCTTCCAGCGCGCCGTGTACCGCGTCTTCGATGTCGAGGGCGGCTTCGTCTTGCGGCAAACCTTTCGGCGGCGTATGACCGAACGGCGTGTTCGGCTCCATCGTCAGATGATACGCGCTGATGTGGGTCGCGCCCGTAGCGATAGCGGTTTGAACGTCATCCAATGCCGTCTGAACGGTTTGGTTCGGCAGGGCATACATCAAGTCGATATTGACTTTATCAAATAATTTCAGGGCAGTAGCTATGGCGGTTAAGGCTTCTTTGCCGTTGTGGACGCGCCCCAGCCTTGAGAGCATATCGTCGTTGAAACTCTGTACGCCAATAGAAAGCCGCGTGATGCCTGCGTCTTTAAATCCTTGAAACTTCTCGATTTCAAACGTACCCGGATTGGCTTCCAACGTAATTTCCGCTTCCGGCTGCAAGCGCAACAGCGAACGCACGCCGCTTAACAAACGGTCAATCGATTCCGCCTGAAACAGGCTGGGTGTACCGCCGCCAAAAAATATCGTTTCCACCGGCCTGCCCCAAATATTGGGCAATTCGAGCTGCAAGTCGGTCAGCAGCGCGTCGATATAGGCGGCTTCGGGCAATCCGTTTTTCAGGCTGTGGGAATTGAAGTCGCAATACGGGCATTTTTTGATGCACCACGGGATGTGGATATAGAGCGACAGGGGCGGCAGGGCGGTGAGTCGGGTGCGGTTTGGAAAGGAAATGGTGTGCATGGTGTGGTTCGGAAAAGTGGGCAATGCCGTCTGAAGGCGGTTCAGACGGCATGGGTTCAGCCGAGCAGGGTAAGCAGTTCGGCTTCGCTGAGGACGGAAACGCCCAAGGCATTGGCTTTTTCCAGCTTGCTGCCCGCGGCTTCTCCGGCGACGACGTAGTCGGTTTTTTTGGACACGCTGCCGGAAACTTTGCCGCCTGCGGCTTCGATTAATGCTTGGGCTTGGTCGCGTTTGAGCGTGGGCAGAGTACCGGTTAACACGAAGGTTTTGCCTGCTACGGCTTTATTGATGCCGTCTGAACCTTGCGCCGCCTCATCTTCAGACGGCATTTGCGCGAAGAAGGTTTTCAGGTTTTCGAGCAGGGCGGCGTTTTGCGCGTTGCCGCGCCACGCCTGCCAGTCGGCAGGGAGGGCTTTGTCGTTTTGCAGCCCTTCTATACTTTGACCGGCGAGTTCCCATAAGGCTTGGGCTTTGTTTTCGCTGATTTTGAAGTCGGGCAGGCGGGCGATCCAGCGTTGCGGTTCGGCATATTGTGCGGCAGGCAGGCTGACGGCTTGGGCTTGCGGGGCAACGCCTGCGGCGAGCAGCTCGTCTATCATCGCCTGCTGTTCGGCTTGGGCGAAGAAGTGGGCGATGGAACGCGCCACTACCGTGCCGATGTCGGGCAGGCAGGCGAGGACGGGTTCGGGAGCGCGGCGGACACGTTCCAATGTGCCGAATGCCTGCGCCAGCGTTTTGGCGGTGCGTTCGCCGACGTGGCGGATGCCGAGCGCGAACAGGAAGCGGGCGAGTTCGGGCGTTTTGCCGGATTCTATGCCTGCGAGGATGTTTTCCGCCCACTTGGTCGGTTGTTTTTTATGTTTGCCCGACGCGCCGACCGAACTGTCTTCAGACGGCATTTGATCCGATTCGGCAACGGTTTTGTCCGCCGTTTCCTTCATTTTTTGCAGGGTCGGGATGTCGAGGCGGTAGAGGTCGGCGAAGTGGCGGACGAGGTCTTGCGCGACAAGCTGTTCGATTTGTTTTTCACCCAAGCCGTCGATGTCCATCGCTTTGCGCGAGGCGAAGTGGATTAAGCCTTGCGCGCGTTGTGCCTGACACAGCATGCCGCCGCTGCATCGGGCGACGGCTTCGCCTTCTTCGCGTTCGATTTCGCTGCGGCAGATGGGGCAGTGGGTCGGCAGGCGGTAGGGCTTGTAGAGCGGGACGGATTGGGTTTGGTTTGCAGCCGGTGCTTCGGCAAACAGGTCGTCTTGTTGGTATTTGATGCCGTCTGAAACGGCAACGGCGGTTTCCTGCATCGGGCGGCGTTCGAAAATTACGCGCACGACTTCGGGAATTACGTCTCCGGCGCGGCGCACGACGACGGTATCGCCGATGCGCACGTCTTTTCGGGACACTTCGTCCTGATTGTGCAGGGTGGCGTTGGTAACGGTTACGCCGCCGACGAATACGGGTTGCAGGCGGGCGACGGGGGTAACCGCGCCGGTGCGCCCGATTTGCACGTCAATCGCTTCGACGACGGTCAGGGCTTCTTCGGCAGGGAATTTGTGGGCAATCGCCCAGCGCGGCGCGCGGGAGATGAAGCCGAGTTCGCGCTGTTGCGCCAAGCTGTTGACTTTGACCACCATGCCGTCGATTTCGTAGGGCAGTTCGGGGCGTTTTTGCTGCATTTGTTCGTAAAACGCCAATACTTCGTCGATATTTTTGAAACAGCCGAAATTGCCATTGGGCAGGCTGAAGCCGAGCTCTTGGAAATAGGCGAGTTCTTGGATGTGTTCTTCCGCAATCAAACCGCCTTGCTGGCGGGCGACGGAGTAGGGGAAAAAGTGCAGTTTGCGTTGCGCAGTGATGCGCGAATCGAGTTGGCGCAGGCTGCCGGCGGCGGCGTTGCGCGGGTTGGCAAAGGGTTTTTGCCCGTTTTCGGCTTGTCTTTTATTGAGGGCGGCAAAATCGGCTTTTTGCATCAGCACTTCGCCGCGCACTTCGATGAGTTCTGGCAGATTTTCGCCGTGCAGCCGCAAGGGGATGTTGGCGACGGTTTTGACGTTTTGGGTAACGTCTTCGCCCGTCGTGCCGTCGCCGCGTGTTGCTGCTTGAATCAATACGCCGTCGCGGTAGAGCAGGCTGATGGCGAGGCCGTCGAATTTGGGTTCGATAACGTATTCGGGATTGCCGCCGTCTAAACCGTCGCGCACGCGTTGGTCGAAAGCGTACATTTCGGCATGGTCGAACACGCCGTTTTCATCTTGCGGGGAGAAGGCGTTGGTCAGCGACAGCATCGGCACTTCGTGGCGCACTTCGGCAAATCCAGCCAAAGGCTCGCCGCCGACGCGCTGGGTCGGGCTGTCGGGCAGTTTGAGCTCGGGATGGTTTAACTCCAACGCTTCGAGTTCGCGGAATAATTTGTCGTATTCGGCATCGGGTACGCTGGGCGCGTCGAGGGTGTAGTATTCGTAGGCGTAGCAGTTGAGGAGGTCGGTGAGGCGGCGGATGTGTTGTGCGGTCGGATTCATGGCGGATAGGTTTTCAGACGGCATTTTTAAAGATGCCGTCTGAACGGGAAACAGGTTGGAAATGGTCGGATTTTACCTGAAAACAAAAGGCGGATACACCGTTGCCGATGTATCCGCCTTTGTGTTTGCGGAGTTATGAGAACAGGCGCAATGCGGTTTTTCCTCCAGGCTGGATACCAACTTTGAGCATTTCCTCCTGACGCGCCAAAACGTAGGTGCGTACGTCTTTGAGCCATTGGGTCGAAACTTCTTCCATTTTGTCGTTGACCAGATTCAGGTTCAACTGGCCGGACAGGCGTACCGCCAAATCCATAAAGAGGTCGTCGAAGGTTTTTTCGCCTGCCGGGGAGTGCGGAATGTCGAGCAGCATACTGAAGCCTTTGTAGGACTGGTTGTCCAAAAGGGCATTGGTAAACGGCTCGTTGTTGAGCGTGCAGATGGAGAACATCGTCGAACCGGATTCGTCGGCGTAGTGGAACGCGCCGTCGTCTTCCAAGACGAAACCCACGCCCGTTACGGCGGAACGCAGTTCTACGCCGCTGATGCTGGTCGGGGAAACCAAATGGATGGCGATGGTCTGGTCGACGCGCGCGCAGAATGCGTCCAGTGCGGAAGCCACTTCGATAAAGGCGGCAAGGTCGGTGTGCAGCGTCTGACCGCCCATGCTTTGTGCGAATGCGTCCACCTGGCGGTTGAATGCGGAGAGTTCTTCCTGCGAGGCAAGTCCGTTGCGGCTGACTGCCTGAATACCCACGATAAATGCCTGATAGAGGATGCCCGGGATGGGTTCGGCAATCTGGAAATGGTCGTCCATGGTGCAGCCGACAATCTGGTAGCGGCAGCGGTTGGAAAGGCGCGGCAGTGCGTGCAGTTCTTTGGCTTCGGTCAGCGCGATATAGGAGATGAAATCGAAGCGCACGTCAAACCACGGCAGTTCGACTTTTGACAATTCTTGGAGCGTAATCAGCGGTTTTGCCGGCGTTTGCGGAACGGGAACGGGTTTTGCCGGCGCGTCGGCAGGTTTCGGTGCGGAATGTCCGGTTTGGGGTTCGGAAACGGTGTGGGCGGAGTTGCCGATAATGCCGCTTTCTTCCAAGACGGTTTCGATTTCGGTTTTGAACGGGGAGGCTTTTGTCTGTTTCTGCTTGGCAATGTAGACGGCATCCTGTTCTTGCAGGTTGCGCATGGCGGGGTCTTGGGGTTTTGCCGTTTTTTTGACCGCCGGTTGGGGTTTCGGCATCATGACTGTCCCGCCGGACGGTTTGCCGTCGCGGACGTGGCTGGTTTTGCTGTTGAGCAGGGCATCTTTGTCGGAGTGTCCGAACTGGTCGCGTACTTTTTTGCGGTATTGGTTTTCCTGATACATGTTGTAGGCGACAACGGCGAGGACGACGGCTAGAAACAGTACGATGTAAATCATGGCAATCACTTGTTAAATTTCGGGATGCAGGATACGCAAAGTGCGGCACTGCGGTTAAATCGGGCTTGCGTTTTCGGCATTGTGCCTGAACGGTCTGTCATAATGTTTGAATTATAACGAAAATCGAAGTGTCTGGCAGCAGTGTGTCGAAATAAAGGGGGATTTTCTGCAACACTGTATGAAATATGCGGTCTTCAGACGGCATTTCTGTCCACGGGAAACCCTTTCTCACGTATCCGCCGCCAGTCGAAAAAATGGCCGGGGTCGGTTTTGCGGCCGGGTGCGATGTCTTGGTGTCCTGTTACCGCCGTGATTGGGTAGCGGCGGCAGAGTGCTTCCAACAATGTTTCGAGCGAACGGTATTGTGCTTCGGCAAAAGGTTCGAAATCGCAGCCTTCCAGTTCGATGCCGATTGAAAATGCGTTGCATTTTTCCCTGCCGCCGAATGAAGATACGCCGGCGTGGTATGCCATATTGTCGCAGGAAACGAACTGTACCGTTTCTCCGTCGCGTTTGATTAAGAAATGGCTGGATACGCGCAAAGTGTGTATCAATCCGAAAAACGGGTGGTCGTTCGGGTCTAGGCGGTTGGCAAACAGCTTTTCCACCGCATCCGTGCCGTATTCGAACGGCGGCAGCGAGATATTGTGCAATACGACAAGGGAAACCTCTTCTTTGGACTCCCTTGGGCCGAAATTCGGCGACGGAATGTGGCGCACGCTTTGCAGCCAACCGTCCTGCCAGGGTGCCGTAGCGGGAGTGTCCATGATGTCCTTCCTGTCTTATGGGGTAATTTGGGTTATACTGTCGCCCGAATTTTAAGACGTATTCCGAATGCTGGGAATCCTACCATGTTGAAAAAATTGTTGAAATGGTCTGCCGTTTTTTTGACCGTGTCGGCAGCCGTTTTCGCCGCGCTGCTTTTTGTCCCTAAAGACAACGGCAGGGCATACCGAATCAAAATTGCCAAAAATCAGGGTATTTCGTCGGTCGGCAGGAAACTTGCCGAAGACCGCATCGTATACAGCAGGCACGTATTGATGGCGGCAGCCTATGCCTTGGGCGTGCATAACAGGTTGCACACAGGTACGTACAGGCTTCCTTCGGAAGTGTCGGCTTGGGATATTTTGCAGAAAATGCGCGGCGGTAGGCCGGATTTGGTTACCGTACAGATTATCGAAGGGTCGCGTTTTTCGCATATGAGAAAAGTCATCGACGCAACGTCCGATATCGGACACGACACCAAAGGCTGGAGCAATGAAAAACTGATGGCGGAAGTTGCGCCCGATGCCTTCAGCGGCAATCCTGAAGGGCAGTTTTTCCCCGACAGCTACGAAATCGATGCGGGCGGCAGCGATTTGCAGATTTACCAAACCGCCTACAAGGCGATGCAACGCCGTCTGAACGAGGCATGGGCAGGCAGGCAGGACGGGCTGCCTTATAAAAACCCTTATGAAATGCTGATTATGGCGAGCCTGGTCGAAAAGGAAACAGGGCATGAAGCCGACCGCGACCATGTCGCTTCCGTCTTCGTCAACCGCCTGAAAATCGGTATGCGCCTGCAAACCGACCCGTCCGTGATTTACGGCATGGGTGACGCATACAAGGGCAAAATCCGTAAAGCCGACCTGCGCCGCGACACGCCGTACAACACCTACACGCGCGGCGGTCTGCCGCCAACCCCGATTGCGCTGCCCGGCAAGGCGGCACTCGATGCCGCCGCCCATCCGTCCGGTGAAAAATACCTGTATTTCGTGTCCAAAATGGACGGCACGGGCTTGAGCCAGTTCAGCCATGATTTGACCGAACACAACGCCGCTGTCCGCAAATATATTTTGAAAAAATAAACCATGCCGTCTGAAAAGTTTGTGTTTTCAGACGGCATATCCTTGTCGGGAAAACCAATATGAAACCGCAATTCATCACTTTGGACGGCATAGACGGCGCCGGCAAATCCACCAACCTTGCCGTCATCAAAGCATGGTTTGAACGGAGGGGGCTGCCTGTGCTGTTTACGCGCGAGCCGGGCGGAACGCCGGTCGGTGAGGCCTTGCGCGAAATCCTGCTCAACCCTGAAACCAAAGCCGGTTTGCGTACGGAAACACTGATGATGTTCGCCGCCAGAATGCAGCATATTGAAGACGTGATATTGCCCGCGCTTTCAGACGGCATCCATGTCGTGTCCGACCGTTTTACCGATGCGACCTTTGCCTATCAGGGCGGAGGACGGGGGATGCCGTCTGAAGACATTGAAATTTTGGAACATTGGGTGCAGGGCGGTTTGCGCCCCGATTTGACCCTGCTGTTGGATGTGCCGCTCGAAGTGTCGATGGCGCGTATCGGACAGTCGCGCGAGAAAGACCGGTTCGAGCAGGAACAGGCGGATTTCTTTATGCGTGTGCGCAGCGTTTATCTGAACCGTGCCGCCGCCTGTCCCGAACGGTACGCCATTATCGACAGTAACCGCAGCTTGGATGAAGTCAGAAACAACATAGAAAAAGTGTTGGACGGACATTTCGGCTGTTGATGCGGCAAATATTGAAACAAGCGCATCCGCCCGCGCCGAAAATCAAACGGCAGTGCCGCAGGTGAAAATGGCGGTATGCGCCAAACTTTCGGCATGATAGAATTACGCTCGGTTACAAGGCAGGATGCGTCGGCAATATTAACGAACCGCCCGTAACATGATGACCCGAAAGCGTTTCGGACAGTCCGATTCAAATCTTTTTCTCGCAACAGGATTGACACATGGAAAACTCATTGAAAGAAGCCGCCCTCAAGTTCCACGAATTACCCGTTCCGGGTAAAATCTCCGTTACCCCGACCAAATCTCTGGCAACCGACAAAGATTTGGCGTTGGCGTACTCTCCTGGCGTAGCCGCTCCTTGTATGGAAATCCATGCCGATCCGCAAAATGCCTACAAATACACCGCCAAAGGCAACTTGGTCGCCGTCATTTCCAACGGTACGGCCGTTTTGGGCTTGGGCGACATCGGCGCGCTGGCGGGCAAACCCGTGATGGAAGGCAAAGGCGTATTGTTCAAAAAATTCGCCGGTGTGGATGTGTTCGATATCGAAATCGATGAAAAAGACCCGCAAAAACTCGTGGACATCATCGCCGCTTTAGAGCCGACCTTCGGCGGCATCAACCTCGAAGACATCAAAGCACCCGAGTGTTTCTACATCGAACGCGAATTACGCAAACGCTGCAAAATCCCCGTATTCCACGACGACCAGCACGGCACCGCCATCATTACCGCCGCCGCCGTATTGAACGCCCTGCGTTTTACCGGTCGCAAAATCGAAGAAGCGACCTTGGTATGTTCCGGTGCGGGCGCGGCAGCGATTGCCTGTCTGAACCAACTGCTGGATTTGGGCTTGAAACGCGAAAACGTAACCGTTTGCGACTCCAAAGGCGTGATTTACCAAACCCGCGAAGACAAAGATCGCATGGACGAATCCAAAAAATTCTACGCCGTTGAAGACAATGGCCAGCGCGTACTTGCCGATGCTGTCAAAGGTAAAGACATCTTCTTGGGTCTCTCCGGTGCAAACCTGCTGACTCCTGAAATGTTGAACACCATGAACGAAAAACCCATCGTGTTCGCTATGGCCAACCCGAATCCGGAAATCCTGCCGCCGCTGGCGAAAGAAACCCGTCCGGACGTGGTTATCGGCACCGGCCGTTCAGACTTTCCGAACCAAGTCAACAATGTATTGTGCTTCCCGTTCATCTTCCGCGGTGCGTTGGATGTCGGCGCGACGACCATCAACGAAGAAATGAAACGCGCCTGCGTGTATGCTTTGGCAGATTTGGCAATGGAAGAAGTAACCGAAGAAGTGGTTGCCGCTTACGGTAAGAAATTCGAATTCGGCGCGGAATACCTGATTCCGACCCCGTTCGACTCCCGCCTGCTGCCTCGCGTTGCTACTGCTGCCGCCAAAGCAGCGATGGAAAGCGGCGTGGCAACCCGTCCGATTGCAGACTTGGAAGCCTACGCCGCCAAGCTGGGCGAATGGAAGCTGTAAGCCGTTTGTGGTTAAAATGCCGTCTGAACTGTTTTCAGGCGGTATTTTGCTGTCCGACGATTTGAAACCTGTCCCAAAAAGGAAAAATATGGAACCCGTCCGTTACAACATCAACAACACGCCTGAAATCCAAAACGACAACGCCCCCGTCATGACGACAGGACAATGGGTGTTGACGATGATTGTTTTCATGATTCCTTTGGTCAACATCATTATGCTTTTTGTTTGGGCGTTCGGCAGAGGCAACCCCAACCGTGCCAATTTCTGTAAAGCGCTGTTGCTTATTTACCTTGTTGGTTCGCTTATCGGTTTGATTTTCATATTGCTTATAAGTGGGTCTGCATCGGGTACGCATTATTAATGCACCGGCTGATTCTGCTTCGAAGATTTGTATCGAATATGCCGAATTGTTTCAAATTTCATACCCTTATCGAACGACATTGGCAAAAACCTTATCCGGTTTTGTCTTTTCTGCTTAAGCCGCTCTCCGGGCTGTTTGCCAAAATTGCGGCAAAACGGCGGGCGGATTTTTTATCGGGAAAACGGCAAAGCGAAAAGCTGTCCGTGCCTGTGGTCGTGGTCGGCAATATTCACGCGGGTGGGACGGGGAAAACGCCGATTGTTGCCGCGCTGGTGTCGGGTTTGCAGGAAAAGGGCGTCAAGGTCGGCATCATCAGCCGAGGCTACGGGCGCAAGAGCAAGGCGGTTCATGTATTGAATGCCGAGAGCCGAGCGGAAGATGCGGGCGATGAGCCTTTGCTGCTGTTCCGCAAAACCGGTGCGCCGACGGCTGTGGGCAGCAGCCGTGCAGAGGCAGGCAGGGCGTTGCTGGCGGCGCATCCCGACATCGGGCTGATTGTGGCGGACGACGGTTTGCAGCATTACGCCCTGCGGCGGGATGTGGAAATTGCGGTGTTTCCGGCGGCGGATACGGGGCGTACGGATTTGGACTTGCTGCCCAACGGCAATTTGCGCGAACCTTTGTCGAGATTGGAAAGCGTGGATGCGGTGGTGGTCGGCGGCAGGGCGGCGGATGGTTTTATGCCATCTGAACATTTGTTCGGCAGCCGTATTGAGGTGGGTGCGGTTTACCGTTTGAACCGTCCGTCTGAAAAACTGGATATTTCGACATTGTCAGGGAAGCGCGTCGCAGCGGTTGCCGGTATCGCCAGACCGCAGCGTTTCTTCGATACTCTGATACACATGGGCATCCGCCTTGACCAAACGGTTGCTCTGCCCGACCATGCCGATATTTCCAATCGGGATTTGCCGCCTGCCGATGTGGTGCTGGTAACTGAAAAAGATGCGGTCAAATTTTCAGACGGCATTTGCACCGATAATGTTTGGGTGCTGCCGGTTTGTGCGATAATCGAACCTGATTTGGCGGCGTTTGTGTTGGCACGTTTGAAAAAAAACAAGATGCCGTCTGAAAGCTAAGTGTTTTATCCTGTGTACCCTTATTTTGATTTTTGGAGAAAAAAATGAAAAAAATAATGATGTTATGTGCTGTTGTCTTGTCTGTTTCGGCGTGTGTCAGCACCGAATTGTCATCGGCAAACAAGCCATATAATCCGTCGAGTGATGCGCGCATCCGCCTGTACGGACAAAACGGCAGACCCACTGTTTTAACCATCGATCCCAAAGGCAAAGCGGAAAAAGTCGTCGTAGGCGGCGGTATGGGACAGAGCATGGCATCCCTTTTCCATCTGAAAGGGAATGAAAGCATCGGTATGCCTGAATCTGAATTCAGTAAAAATCCTTCACAATTCAACAATATCGGTTCAAACGCATTTTTCAAAGAGTTTATCGTTCCGGCAAATGTGGAAATTGCTTTGAAAAATACGATTAACGCGCCCGCCCATGTCATGAAAAATGCACAGGGAAACACGGTTTATCAACAATATCTCAGCTGTGATGCCGGTACTTTGACGTTTAAACCCGAAGCAGGCAAGGATTATGAAGCCGTTCCTGCACCGTCAACCCATCAATGCGGTATCCAATTGATTGAGTTGCAGAAATAATGGTTTGATTGTGGAAAATATGCCCATACTCGACCGCGCATCAGGCGTTGTCTTGTGTTGCGCGGTGATTGAGGTTTTAAAAACGAAATTTCCAGTCCGGAGGAGTCTTTGATGAAACTGAAAACCTTACTGCTTGCCGCCGCATTCGTATGCACCAATGCTTTTGCCGCCCCGCCCAGCGACGCGTCGCTGGAGCGTTGGCTGGATACGCAGAATTTTGACCGGGATATAGAAAAAAATATGATTGAGGGCTTTAATGCCGGATTTAAACCGTATGCGGACAAAGCCCTTGCCGAAATGCCGGAAGAGAAAAAAGATCAGGCGGCAAAAGCCTTTAACCGCTATCGTGAGAATGTTTTGAAAGATTTGATCACGCCTGAGGTGAAACAGGCTTTCCGCAATACTTTATTGAAGAATGCCCGTGAGATATACACGCAAGAAGAAATTGACGGCATGATTGCCTTTTACGGTTCGCCCGTCGGTCAGGCTGTCGTTGCCAAAAGTCCGTATTTAATCAATAAATCGATGAGTGAAATAGCGGTATCTTGGACTGCATTATCAGGGAAAATCGCGCGACATCATCTGCCCGAGTTTACGGAAGAGTTGCGGCGCATCATCTGCGGCGGTAAAAATCCCGATGCAGGCTGCAAGCAGGCCGGACAGGTTGGGAAAAGGCATCAGAAATAAATGATAGCCGTCTGAAGTATTGCAGAGGGCATCCGATTGATTAAACCATTATAGTGGATTAACAAAAACCAGTACGGCGTTGCCTCGCCTTAGCTCAAAGAGAACGATTCTCTAAGGTGCTGAAGCACCAAGTGAATCGGTTCCGTACTATTTGTACTGTCTGCGGCTTCGTCGCCTTGTCCTGATTTTTGTTAATCCACTATAAACTCGAAAGAGACCCTATGGAAAAAAAATTCTTAGACATCCTCGTCTGTCCCGTTACCAAAGGCAGGCTGGAATATCATCAGGACAAACAGGAATTGTGGAGCCGTCAGGCGAAGCTGGCGTATCCGATTAAAGACGGCATTCCCTATATGCTGGAAAACGAAGCGCGAGCGTTGAGCGAAGAGGAACTCAAAGCATGACCGAATTTGTCGTATTGATTCCGGCGCGGCTGGATTCATCGCGCTTGCCCGGAAAAGCCTTGGCGGACATCCACGGCAAACCGATGGTCGTGCGCGTTGCCGAACAGGCGGCAAAAAGCAAAGCGGCGCGCGTCGTTGTTGCCACTGACCATCCTGATATTCAGACGGCCTGTCAGGCGCACGGCGTCGAAGTCGTCATGACTTCAAACCGGCACGAAAGCGGCACGACTCGCCTTGCCGAAGCCTCCGCCGCGCTGAAGCTGCCGCAACATTTGGTTGTTGTCAACGTACAGGGCGACGAGCCGCTGATTGCCCCCGAACTCATCGACCGCACCGCCGAAGTTTTAGTGGAAAACAACGTGCAAATGGCGACCGCGGCGCACGAATTGCACGATTTCGACGAATTGATAAATCCCAACGCCGTCAAAGTCGTCCTCGACAAAAACCGCAACGCCATCTACTTCAGCCGCGCCCCGATTCCCTATCCGCGCGATGCAATGCGTGCCGGAAAACGCGAAATGCCGTCTGAAACCGCCGTCCTGCGCCATATCGGCATTTACGCCTACCGCGCCGGTTTTCTGCAACGTTACGCTGAAATGAGCGTCTCGCCGCTGGAAACCATCGAATCGCTGGAACAACTGCGCGTCCTGTGGCACGGCTACCCCATCGCCGTCGAAACCGCCAAAGAAGCCCCTGCCGCCGGCGTGGATACGCAGGAAGATTTGGACAGGGTCCGCGCTGTATTTCAGACGGCATAACACATTCGCAAAGGAAAACAATATGCAGCAGCAAGCCGGACAATGGCAGCACCTGAGCCGTGAAGAACAGAAAATCCTTGCCGAAGTATGGGGTCTTGTGCAAAACGACGATCAGGAGGTTCACTATGAAATGCTCAAATTGAATGCACCTGATGAAGCCAGCGGCGAATTTTGGTTCAGAATGGCAGAAACACTCAGCACCCTGCCGCCCAACCGTTCCCTCGACCTTAGAATGAACGGCGGCAGGCTGGCGACCGCCGTATCTATCCTATCGGTGATGATTGAGGACAATCCCGACATACCGCAGCTTTGGGCGCAAAAAATTACCGCCCTCAACTATTTGGCACACGGACACAAAGCCCGTGCCGACGGTTTGGCGCAACAGCCCGACAAAGCGGCAGAAGCCAACGAGGAGGAATACCTGACCAAAGTCCTGTCGCAAAACCTGCTGTCAACATTGGATGCCGCACTTGCACGTTTTCCTGAAGACGCGTGGTTTCAGGAAGCTAAGCAAGATGCCCAAAAGCATTTTGCTTGAGGACGTGGCGGTCAGGAATATTTCCATTCAGGAAGAAAAGAAGTGCCTGATTGGGTATAATCAGGGTAAATCTTATTTTATTTCAAAAGATTAATATTTGCTTTCTGTTTTTCCTTGACGGTGTCGGGAAAGTTGATTATAGTTACGGCTTCCTTAGGAGTAATGGCTGAGAGGCTGAAGGCACTTCCCTGCTAAGGAAGCATGTGGGGTCAACCTGCATCGAGGGTTCGAATCCCTCTTACTCCGCCATAGAATACAAACGCCCCGAAACGGGGCGTTATTTTTTGCGTAAAAACTGAGCATACATTAAGAATCATTGAATTATATTCATTTTGTTTTGTGTAATTTACGCCATAAATGTAAGCCTGTAAAAACTTTTATCAATAAGTCATTATGATAATGTGTGGTAATTTTGAATGGCAACTTACCATAATGACTAAAGTTATTATTCCTAATACGGCGGATTGGGTTAAAAATGCAAAGTTGAAAGACGGGCTTGATAAATTTTCAGATGGGATAACTTCGTTTAAGGTATTTAGATATATGAATTATAATTATAAAACAATGAGATATATTTGTGAAAGTGTTTGATTATGGTTATCAGCCATATTTTTTGCACAAAATATGACTTATGCTAAAAACTCTAATTATAAAGAACTAGATTATTGGAATCATATGTTAGAATTCCCCAACCGTTTGGATAAAGCGGCAATCTAAAGATAAAACTCAAGAAAGACACAATATGAACAAACTACTGATTACTTTAATGATGGCGGCAGGTTTGGCAGCTTGTTCGCAAGAAAGCAAACAAGAGGCGCAAGAGGCGGCTCCAGCCGTTGCTTCTGAAGTTCAGACCGAGGCATCTTCGGTTCAGACGGCCGCACAGGAGGCTGCTCCGTCTGCAGAAGCGGCTTCAGCCGAAGCCAAACCTGAGGAGAAGGTGGAGGCACCTGCGGCGGAAGCTAAACCGGAAGCAAAAGCAGAAACTTCCGTTGCTGTCGATGGTCAGAAAGTATTTGAAGCCAGCTGTAAAATGTGTCATGGCGGCACTATTCCCGGAGCACCTGCAGTGGGTAAAAAAGACGATTGGGCACCACGTATCGCAAAAGGCAAGGAAACCTTGCACAAACATGCAATCGAAGGTTTTAATGCGATGCCTGCCAAGGGCGGCAATGTCGGTTTGAGTGATGATGAAGTGAAGGCCGCAGTCGATTACATGGCCAATCAGTCTGGCGCAACATTCTGAATTGTTTACAATATCTACGATATTGTGATAAAGCCTGTTCGGATATTTGATGAAACCGGATTCCATGCAATATATGGAATCCGGTTTTTTTAATTTCAAACTAAGCTATTTAAGGGTGCGGCAGTCTATATGCATGGTTGCGCATTCAAGATTTTTTACGGCTGGTCAATCAGCCCAATACCTTTCTCCTTTTGCGGATTGCTCTGATGGTTTGTTTGGTATTGGTTTATAAAAACCGTCAGTTGGAAAACGGCCCGTTTCCGGTGAGAAGGTTACGGCAATCTGTCGCACAATCGGAGTGGTATGCCTATTCGCCTATCTGCGCGTCAGATGTTATACTTAAAAAGGTTTATCGATTGTTTACCGGAGCCTCGCCGGTATTGGGAGTGTAAGAGAAATGAGTAGAATCCAACAGACTTTTGCCGCATTGGGTAATAAGAAGGCATTGATTCCTTATATTACGGTTGGAGACCCGGACATTGGGGCGACTTTGGCAATAATGCACAGTATGGTGGAAAATGGTGCGGATATTTTAGAGTTGGGTGTGCCTTTTTCTGACCCGATGGCAGATGGTCCGACTATTCAGCGTGCGGTAGGGCGGGCGTTGGCAAACGGGGTTTCGCTGCGTGATGTCTTGGATGTTGTCAGAAGGTTTCGTGAAACCGATACTCAAACGCCGGTTGTTTTGATGGGGTATTTGAATCCCATACATAAGATGGGTTATCGGGAGTTTGCTCAGGAAGCCGCAAAGGCGGGGGTGGATGGTGTGTTGACAGTGGATTCCCCCATCGAAACCATCGATTCTTTATATCGCGAGCTGAAAGGCAACGGGGTTGACTGTATTTTCCTGATTGCACCTACAACGACTGAAGGGCGCATTAAGACCATTGCACAATTTGCAGGTGGTTTCGTCTATTATGTATCGCTCAAAGGGGTAACGGGTGCGGCAAGTTTGGATACGGATGAAGTTTCGAGTAGAATAGAGTATTTGCGTCAGTATATTGATATTCCCATCGGTGTCGGTTTCGGTATCAGCAATGCAGAAAGTGCACGCAAAATCGGTCGGGTTGCCGACGCAGTTATTGTTGGCAGCCGGATTGTGAAAGAAATCGAAAACAATACAGGCAACGAGGCTGCCGCCGTCGGTGCTTTGGTAAAAGAGTTGAAGGATGCCGTGCGCTGACGGCGGTTCCTCATCCTGAATATTTTAGGAGTTGTCCATGAGCTGGTTAGATAAAATCCTGCCACCCAAAATCAAGAATCGTGGGAAAGACGGTTCTTCCAATGTTCCCGAGGGTCTATGGCACAAATGCCCGTCTTGTTCGGCAACCGTTTATTCTACCGAGTTGCAGCAGAACAATCAGGTTTGTCCGAAATGCAACCACCACAATCCGTTGTCGGCACGACAACGCCTGAATCTGCTTTTGGATGAGGATGGCAGAGAGGAGGTTGCCGGAAATGTCAAACCGACAGATCCTTTGAAGTTTAAAGACAGCAAAAAATATCCGGATCGTTTGAGTGCGGCACGCAAGCTGACCGGGGAAGATGATGCTTTGGTGGTAATGAAAGGCAAGATGAACGGTCTGCCCGTTGTGGTTGCTGCGTTTGAATTTCGCTTTATCGGCGGTTCGATGGGTTCGGTTGTGGGCGAACGATTCGTACAAGGTATCCGTCGGGCGGTTGCCGACAATTGTCCGTTCGTCTGTGTGGCGGCTTCCGGCGGTGCGCGTATGCAGGAGGGTGTGAACTCATTGATGCAGATGACGAAAACCAGTGCCGCGCTGCACCTGTTGACGGAAAAACGCCTGCCGTTTATATCGGTATTGACTGATCCGACCATGGGTGGCGTATCCGCCAGCTTTGCATTTTTGGGCGATGTCGTGCTTGCCGAACCGAACGCGTTGATCGGTTTTGCCGGCCCGCGCGTGATTGAGCAGACGGTGCGCGAAACGCTGCCGGAAGGCTTCCAACGCGCCGAGTTTCTGCTGGAAAAAGGCGCGATCGACCAGATTGTCGACCGCCGCGATATGAAGCGGCGAATCAGCAGTTTGATTACGTTGTTGCTCCGTCAGGACAAAGTTGCCGCCGCCTGATGGCTGATGAATCGAATGCCGTCTGAAACCGATGTTTCAGACGGCATTTTTGTGTCTGGTTATTTGTCGTGCGGCTTCATCGACGGGGCATAGCGTCCGGCACGTTCTTTCAGGCGTTGTACCAAACCTTGCGTGTCGGCGGGTACGCCGCCCTCGCAGAATGCCTGATATAGGACGGCGCGCAGTGCGTCGTTGCGGCTTAATGCACCGCCTATCGGTTTCCATTCGGCGTTTCGGGGCTGTATCCAGCGGCGGTTGACCGTGTCCCCGTAGCCGAACATTTTGTAGGAGGAAAGTTTGCCGTTACCGAACCCGATGGAGGAGCGGGCGCAGAATATGCCTTCGGCAGTCAGGTTGTCGTAGCCTTTGTCGGAACGGATATTGAGAATGTAGCGGATGCTGCCGTCGGGCGCGGGCATAATTTGCAGGCTGTCGAGCAGGATTTTCGGCTGTTTGCCGTAATTTTCATCCACATAAATGTCGAACCAGCCGTCCGAGTGCGTATCGGGCAGCGGCGGCAGTTCGGCGGTATGTTCTTTAAATTCGCGGGCGGCGGCTTCTTCGGGCGTTTCGCGGTAGCGGGTGTTGATCGGCGTGTCTTTTTGGCTGAAGCTGGTGGCAAGGGACGTGCTGGCAGTCAGGGTCAGAATCAGAAGGATGGCGCGGCGCATAGATTTCTCCAAGTTGAAAACGGCTTTATTTTATGGGTTGGCAAAGGGGGCTGCAAGCAACTGGGGTATAATCTCCCCCCGATTCCCATTTTTTAAACGGTACAAACGATGAACAGCGAAACTTTAGACGTAACCGGATTGAAATGTCCCCTGCCGATTTTGCGTGCCAAAAAGGCTTTGGCGCAAATGCAGCAGGGCGACGTGTTGACCGTTCTGGCAACCGACGGCGGCGCGCCCGGGGATTTTGAGGCTTTTTGCCGCCAAACCGGTCATGTGCTGCTGGATGCTTCGGAGCAGGACGGCGTATTCAGGTTGGTCGTCCAACACAAATAAATGCCGTCTGAAATGCAGATAATTCGCCCGATTGTGTTGTTTGTAACTTTTATTTTTGCTGCATGCAGTGCCAAAAATCAACCTTCCGATGAAGATCGACAAAGCTTTGCGCGCATTGCCGTCGATTTGTTCCGGAATGCCTGCGTCCTGACTCAAGGCAGTTTCGAACCAGTTTCCAAGTTTGCCGCTGTCGGACATTTTGTCCCTGTCGGAAAGGAAGACCTGTCCCGTCTGCCGCCCGCTGTTGCAGAACCCGATGTACAGGTGTTGTGGACGCTTGAACGCGATGGCGGCATTTATTATTTGAGCCTGACGCGCGATAGTTGCAGTGTGAAAGCCGAGCGGGCAGACAGTGCCGCACTTTTGGAACATTTTGACGGACTTGTCCGACAGCCGCCGAAAAATACCAATATAGAATTGAGGGCGCAACAGGCAGTACAGGCACCGTTTGAAACCAGGCAAATCAGCTATGCCTGGCGGGAATCGGTCAGCTCCGAAGAAACCGTATTGACTGCACAAACCGCCGATTCCCCGGATTTACCCGTACAGGCAGTTTTGAACCTGACGTATCGTTCCCACAACGGGAAACCCCTAATTCTCCCCTGACTTCAGACGGCATAAAGTTGGCATGCCGTCTGGAAACCAAAAATCTAAAAAGGAACAACCATGCAAACCCTGACCATCATCCGCCCCGACGATATGCACCTGCACCTGCGCGACGGCGACGCGCTCAAAGCCGTTGCCCCTTATACCGCCCGCCAAATGGGGCGCGCCGTCATTATGCCCAACCTCAAACCGCCCGTCGTCAGCGTAGCCGACGCGCTTGCCTACAAAGCGCGCATTATGGCGGCATTGCCCGAAGGCAGCGCGTTTGAGCCGCTGATGACGCTTTATTTGACCGACAACGCCACGCCCGAACTTGTACGTGAAGCCAAAGCCGCCGGCATCGTCGCCTTCAAACTCTACCCCGCCGGCGCGACGACCAATTCCGATTCCGGCGTAACCGACCTGTTCAAACTCATCCCCGTTTTGGAAGAAATGGCGAAACAGGGCATCCTGTTCCTCGTTCACGGCGAAGTAACCGACCCCGAAATCGATATTTTCGATCGCGAAGCCGCCTTTATCGAGCGCGTGATGAAACCCGTTTTGGCGCAAGTGCCGAATCTTAAAGTCGTGTTCGAACACATCACCACCGCCGAAGCCGCCCGCCTTGTTTTGGAAGCGGGCGACAACGTTGCCGCCTCCGTGACCCCGCAACACCTTCTGCTCAACCGCAACGACCTTTTGGTTGGCGGCGTGCGCCCCCATCATTTCTGTCTGCCCGTCCTCAAACGCGAAACCCACCGTCAGGCATTGGTCGCCGCCGTTACCGGCGAGAAGGCGCACAAATTCTTCCTCGGCACAGATTCCGCGCCGCACGCCAAGTCCGCCAAAGAAAACGCCTGCGGTTGCGCCGGTATGTTCAGCGCGATGACCGCCGTCGAGCTTTACGCCGAAGTATTTGAAAAAGCAGGCGCGTTGGACAAACTCGAAGCCTTCGCCTCAAAAAACGGCGCAAGGTTCTACGGCATTCCCGAAAATACCGACACGATTACCCTTATCAAACAAAGCCAAACCGTTCCCGCAAGTGTTCCCTACGGCGACGGCGAACTTGTCCCGATGCGCGCGGGCGGCGAAATCGGCTGGACGGTGCAGTTTTGAAAAAATTGGAGATATAAAATGAGCTATTTAAATTTAGATGATGATATGTATTTGGTTTATGATTTTAAGCAAGATATGACAAACAGAAGAACGAAGGAATATATTGAAAATACAAGATTACTGTCATTGAATGACGAAAGTATCTTTGGCATCAAAAAAGACAAAGGATTGTTTGCGTCGGATGAATGGTGGGCTAATATTGATTCCGGACAGATTATCACCAGAAGCGTTTCCGGAGTAATATCGTCAATATATGAGGCAGGAATGGAAAGAAGAAACATACCGAATAGTTTTAGTTTTATAGATGGTAAAGGCATCGTAAGGAATGAAAGTATGTATATGATGAATAAATCCGACAGACATTTATTTTGTGAAGGGAAAAAAATTGCTATTTTTTACGCGTATGACGAATTAAAAATATCAAAACAAAAAAAAGGAGACGTAATTGATTTGGAAAACAACTATGTTGAGCAAGTCATTGAAATGGCAATTTCAAAATAATCAGATGCCGCCGGTGCCCAAGCCTACCAACTGGCCGATGCCGTCAAAAACCAAACCGGCCAACATTGATTGAACGGTCAAGCAAAATGCCGTCTGAAAGGTTTTTCAGACGGCATTTGCGTATTTCTGATTTTAATCCGACATATCAACGGCGTTTGGGCTCGTCGGGGCGGATTTGGGCAGCGAGTTTGTCGAGGATGCCGTTGACGAATTTGTGCCCGTCCGTGCCGCCGAAGGTTTTGGTAACTTCGATGGCTTCGTTGATAATGACGGGGTAGGGCGTTTCGGGCATGGCGGATAGCTCGTGGCAGGCGGTCAGCAGGACGGCGCGTTCGATGGGGTTGAGGTCTTTTTCGTCCCTGTCGAGCAGCGGGCGGATTTTTTGGATGTAGTCCGCTGCGTTGGTTTGCGTGCCGAAGAAAAGTTTGTTGAACAATTCTTCGTCTGCCTTGGCAAAGTCGGGCATTTCGCGGATGTTTTTAGCAATCTCGGGCGCGGCGGTGCGGTTGATAAGGGATTGGTAAACGGCTTGTACGGCAAGCTCGCGGGAACGGCGGCGGGCTGTTTTCATGATTTTTCCTTGAAACGGTTGGGCGGCACGGTATGCCGTCTGAAACGGAAAGGGTGTATTGGTGTACGCCCTGTTTGTTATTCTTCGTCTTCAAACTGTTCTTCGAGCAGAAGGTTGACGAGGTTGGCGCATTCTACGGCGACTTTGGCGGCATCCGAGGCTTTTTCTTCAATCCGTTCGATTGCCTGTGCGTCGTTTTCGGTGGTCAGGACGGCATTGGCAATCGGGATGTTGTAGTCGAGTGCGACGCGGCTGACGCCTGCTCCGGATTCGTTGGAAACCAGCTCGAAATGGTAGGTTTCGCCACGGATGACGACGCCGATGGCAATCAGTGCGTCAAATTTTTCGGAAGAAGCAAAGTTCATCAGCGCGATGGGGATTTCAAGTGCGCCGGGTACGGTGGCGACGGTAATGTTTTCGTCTGCCACGCCCAATTCTTGGAGGGTGCGGCAGCAGACTTTGAGCATTTCGCTGCCGATTTCGTTGGTGAAGCGTGCCTGTACGATGCCGATACGGAGGTGTTTTCCGTCAAGGTTGGGGGCGATGGTGTTCATTGGGGGTCCTTTGGTATTCGGAGGTTTCGGAATGCCGTCTGAAGGTTTCAGTCTTGCGGCTGCCAGTCGGCAACGGTTTGGAATGTGCCGTCTTCTGCCAATTCCCACGCGCTTCCTTCGGGTTGTGAGAGCAGTGCGGTGGTTTCAGGGTTGGTTTTGGTGATGTCGGCGAGGCTGACGATGCTGAAGTTGTCGGGGTCGTCGGTGTATTCGTCGGTTTCGTCGCCGCTGAAGAAACGCCAGCCGCTGTCATTTTCGAAAACGGGGGCTTCGCGGTAGAGGAAGCCGACAGACTGGTTTTGTTTGGCGACGGTGTTGGTGGCGATACAGCGGTCGAGTGCCGAGGAAAGTGCTTGTGCAAATGTGTTCATTGCGGGAATACGTTGGGGGAAAACTTACGGATTTTACCACGATTCGTGCGTTGTCGGCAGACGGCGGCGGTTTGGTGGTACAATGTGCGCCGTTTGCAGCCTTAAGGTGTTTCTGTATTTTTGGAGTATGGAAACGCATTCAGGCTGTTTTTTGCGGAAGACGGTAATGAAAGACGATGTTTTGAAACAGCAGGCGCACGCGGCGATACAGAAGAGACTGGGCTACGCGTTCCGCGATATTTCGCTTTTGCGGCAGGCTTTGACCCACAGGAGCCATCATGCGAAGCACAACGAGCGGTTCGAGTTTGTCGGCGATTCGATTTTGAATTATACGGTGGCGCGGATGCTGTTTGACGCGTTTCCAAAGTTGACCGAGGGCGAGTTGTCGCGGTTGCGGGCGAGTCTGGTCAATGAGGGCGTGCTGGCGGAAATGGCGGCGGAAATGAATGTCGGCGACGGCCTGTACTTGGGGGCGGGCGAGTTGAAGAGCGGCGGCTTCAGACGGCCTTCGATACTGGCGGACGCGATGGAGGCGATGTTTGCCGCCGTCAGCTTCGATGCGGATTTCAACACGGCGGAAAAGGTGGTGCGCCATCTGTTTGCAGAACGCGTCCGGCGCGCCGATTTCCAAAATCAGGCAAAAGACGGCAAAACTGCTTTGCAGGAAGCGTTACAGGCGCGCCGTTTTGCCTTGCCGAAATACCGCATCGAAGAGCAAATCGGTTATGCCAACGACAGTATGTTTGTCATTTCCTGCGATTTGGGCGAACTGGGTTTCGTGTGCCGTGCCAAAGGAACGAGCCGCAAGGCGGCGGAACAGGAGGCGGCGAAAGAGGCGTTGAAATGGCTGGAAGAGAAGCTGCCGCTGAAGAAGAAAAAGAAATGAGGCGGCGCGTGAATATGCCGTCTGAAATATGGATATGAAAGCGAATATGGATATTGAAACCTTCCTTGCAGGGGAACGCGCCGCCGGCGGATACCGTTGCGGCTTCGTAGCGATTGTCGGCCGTCCGAACGTGGGCAAATCAACGCTGATGAATCATCTCATCGGTCAGAAAATCAGTATTACCAGCAAAAAGGCGCAGACGACGCGCAACCGCGTAACGGGGATTTATACCGACGATACCGCGCAGTTCGTGTTTGTCGATACGCCCGGCTTTCAAACCGACCACCGCAACGCGCTCAACGACAGGCTGAATCAAAATGTTACCGAGGCACTCGGCGGTGTGGATGTCGTGGTTTTCGTCGTGGAAGCGATGCGCTTTACCGATGCCGACCGTGTCGTGTTGAAACAACTGCCCAAGCACACACCGGTTATTTTAGTGGTCAACAAAATCGACAAGGACAAGGCGAAAGACCGTTACGCGCTGGAGGCGTTTGTTGCCCAAGTGCGCGCCGAATTTGAATTTGCGGCGGCGGAGGCGGTCAGCGCGAAACACGGATTGCGGATTGCCAACCTGTTGGAGCTGATTAAGCCGTATCTGCCCGAAAGCGTGCCGATGTATCCCGAAGATATGGTTACGGACAAATCGGCGCGTTTTTTAGCGATGGAAATCGTGCGTGAAAAATTGTTCCGCTATTTGGGCGAGGAGCTGCCTTATGCGATGAACGTCGAAGTGGAGCAGTTTGAAGAGGAAGACGGTTTGAACCGCATCTACATCGCGGTTTTGGTCGATAAGGAAAGCCAAAAGGCGATTTTAATCGGTAAAGGCGGGGAGCGTTTGAAGAAAATTTCCACCGAAGCGCGGTTGGATATGGAAAAACTGTTTGATACCAAAGTATTTTTGAAGGTATGGGTTAAAGTCAAATCCGGTTGGGCGGACGACATCCGCTTCCTGCGCGAGCTGGGTTTGTAGTTTTTCTTGCCGAACTTTACGCAAATGCCGTCCGAACAGGTTTCAGACGGCATTTTGTTTGGCAGTTCAAAGGATGACGTTGCGCCAGTCGCTTTCAAAATAGCTGACGTGATGTTTTGCCGGCGGAAGATTTCGGGTACAACGGCAACAATGCCGCCTACACCGCTTCAGACGGCATACAAGCCCAGAGCGGCGCACATTATCCCGCCTTGCCCTCGAAAGAGGGCGTAGAAGCTGCGAAAAATATTGGAAAATACCGTCTGAAGTATGTTCAGACGGCATTTGCGTATTGGGACGGGTTCGGCCGGTTACGGAAAATATCTGTTTTGACGGCGTGTCCCGGCCGGCAATCAAAACGGTGGCGGCAAGTCCTTCCTGTCCATATGGTCGCGCGGGATTTCATCGACGGCTGTGCAGGGTGCAGCTGCCGCCGCGCCTCCGTCCCAAGCGTCGGCAGATGGCGGTAACACGCGCGTATCAGGCGCACCAAATCTCCGGTCGGCAAAGCGGTGGGCGTACCGCCGCCGAAATAGACGGCACGGATTTTGCCGCTTCTTTGACGGATTCCGGCTTCCTGTTCCGGCTCCGCAATGATTTTGTCGGTGCAAACCCGACTATAGCCGTCTTTTCAAGCATTGCGGCAGAAGCCGCAGAATACGCGGTGGTTGGCGCAAAACGGAATATGCGGATAAGCTGAAGCATCTTCCCGCAAAACCGTTTCCGCCTGTTCCGGCCAAAGCTGCTGCCAACGCACGGAGGGCACGGGCAATCCGCCCCATATCGGTATCAACGTCCGGCGTTCGGGAAAAGCATCCGGTACGGCTTGGCTGACACCCGGCTTCATCCCTCTATTCATATCTATTTTAATTAAATAAAAATTTATTGCATTTTTAAATAAATACAGTAGATTAATTTCTGATTTATATCAATTAAATGAAAATTTTGTTGTAAGATAAACATTACGTTTGACGGGGTAGGGGCGGATACGGTTGCCAATCGGGTGGTCAATCCGGAATAGAAAATATAAACCGCCGTTATTTCTGTTCATACAAGGACAGGAATAAGGCAAACCGCACTTCCTATATGTTCCGTATTTTGATGTCTTGAAAGATGTTTTGCCTATAATGGGATTTTGTTGTCCTTTAGATTTTCTTAAAATGCAGTTCTAAGGTGCTTTCCTTATCGGTTTCAATAAAATATTATCAGTTGTCGGTGCTTTCAGCATTGCATCGGCAGATTTCACCCGTCCCAAACCGCCTGTTCAAAAATGCAATAAAAATGAAGGAGTACCTTATGCGCAAACTGCAAAACACGCTGTATATCACCACGCAAGGCAGCTATCTGCATAAGGAGCGGGAAACGCTGGTGGTGGAGCAGGAACGTAAGAAGGTGGCGCAATTGCCGGTGCATTCCATCGGGCATATTTTTTGTTTCGGCAACGTGCTGGTGTCGCCGTTTTTGCTGGGGTTTTGCGGCGAGAATAATGTGAATCTGGCATTTTTTACCGAAAACGGACGTTTCTTGGGGCGGTTGCAGGGGCGGCAAAGCGGCAATGTGCTGCTGCGTCGGGCGCAGTATCGGATGTCGGAGCAAAATCCCGTGCCGATTGCGCGCAATATCATCGCGGCAAAGATTCAGGCAGGCAGACGGGTGCTTCAGCGGCAGGTTCGCAACCACGGCGACAATGCGGATATTCAGACGGCAGTTGCCGCGCTGAATTTCTCTTTGCAGCAGTTGAAACGGGCAGACAGTTTGGATTTGATACGCGGGATCGAAGGAGATGCGGCGGAGCGTTATTTCGGCGTGTTCGGGCAGCTGGTTAAGGCAGAAAGCGGGTTTGCTTTTGACGGAAGAAACCGTCGCCCGCCAAGAGACAGTGTCAATGCGCTGCTTTCTTTTCTATACAGTATTTTGGGCAAGGACATCAGCGGTGCGTTGCAAGGCGTGGGGCTGGATCCGCAGGTGGGTTTTCTGCACGCCGACCGACCCGGGCGCGACAGCCTGGCACAGGATATTTTGGAAGAGTTCCGCGCGTGGTGGGCGGACAGGCTGGTACTGTCGCTGATTAACCGCGGGCAAATCAAGCCGCAGGATTTTGTCGTCGGGGCAAGCGGGGCGGTGAGCTTAAAAGCCGATGCGCGTAAACTTTTGTTCCAGTCTTTGCAGGCGAAAAAGCAGGAAAAAATCACCCATCCGTTTTTGGGTGAAGAAGTAGAAATCGGTTTGCTGCCTTATATTCAGGCTATGCTTTTGGCGCGGCATCTGCGCGGAGATTTGGCGGCATATCCGCCGTTTTTGATGAGGTAGCCGGGTATGCCGTCTGAACGCAACCGGCTTCAGACGGCATGGAGGGATAAGAAAATGCTGATGTTGATAACTTATGATATTTCGCTGGAAAATGCCGAAGGGCAGGCAAGGCTGCGGCGCGTAGCGAAACTGTGCCAAGACTACGGCGTGCGCGTGCAGTATTCCGTGTTCGAATGCGACATCTCACCCGACCAATGGGTAGTTTTAAAAGACAAACTTTTAAAAACCTACAACCCCGAAACAGACAGCCTGCGCTTTTACCACTTGGGCAGCAAATGGCGGCGCAAAGTGGAACATCACGGCGCAAAACCGGCGGTCGATATATTCAAGGATACGCTGATCGTGTGAATCGCCAACCTGTTGTTCCCATAAAAATGCGGCAGGGTTGGCGAATTTGGATTATTCTTTAACAATCAGGATATTGCAAATGTGGATATGGCGGATAAGGCTGTGCTATACTCATGCTTGTGCTTTTTTCGGGAGTTTGGCGAAGTCGGGGCTGCAAAGCCTGATGTAGTAAGGTTTTCGGAAGGAGCATCAGCCGCCTTCAGGCGGCTGTGTGTTGAAACCATGCTCCTTGCCGCCTATTCCAGCAGCGATATAATCAGCCGCCTTCAGGCGGCTGTGTGTTGAAACTCTTTCACTAGTGAGTTAATCGACCCGCCGTAAATCAGCCGCCTTCAGGCGGCTGTGTGTTGAAACGTTTTGGAGGTCATCTATCATTTTTTGATAGGCTTCAGCCGCCTTCAGGCGGCTGTGTGTTGAAACCCATCAAGCCCAATGTAGGAGGCATCTTGCGCATTCAGCCGCCTTCAGGCGGCTGTGTGTTGAAACATCGTAAACGGCAATCTGTTTTTTGCCAAACAGTCAGCCGCCTTCAGGCGGCTGTGTGTTGAAACTCCCTTATCATCCATATCAAGGCCGCCCGTTTTCTCAGCCGCCTTCAGGCGGCTGTGTGTTGAAACATACGCTCCAAAAATACTTAAAACAACAGAAATGTCAGCCGCCTTCAGGCGGCTGTGTGTTGAAACTTTAAAAATGCGTCAGCAGTATAAAGAAGAAATGTCAGCCGCCTTCAGGCGGCTGTGTGTTGAAACCACTCCAGTATCCGCCAGCGCCGCGCAAGCCGAGTCAGCCGCCTTCAGGCGGCTGTGTGTTGAAACCCCCGCAGCGGATGTGGTGTGTGAGCAAGATGATCAGCCGCCTTCAGGCGGCTGTGTGTTGAAACTCAGTCAGTCCTATATCGCGCTGACCACCCTTAGTCAGCCGCCTTCAGGCGGCTGTGTGTTGAAACAAAGCTCGTTGACAAAATGGAAAAGGCGAAAACTCAGCCGCCTTCAGGCGGCTGTGTGTTGAAACTGATGTTGCTGTAATTGATTTTTAAGGTTAATCAGTCAGCCGCCTTCAGGCGGCTGTGTGTTGAAACCCCAACAGAAAAGAAAACGGGCGGGCGAGATAGGTCAGCCGCCTTCAGGCGGCTGTGTGTTGAAACCAGTAAGCTGCGCCGCTTGAGTTTGCGAAACAGCGTCAGCCGCCTTCAGGCGGCTGTGTGTTGAAACAAACTCATTGCCGCCTCCCATTTTTGCGCTGTTTCAGCCGCCTTCAGGCGGCTGTGTGTTGAAACATGATTTGCGCCATGAGGGTGCGACAAGGTTGGTCAGCCGCCTTCAGGCGGCTGTGTGTTGAAACTCGGAACCCCAAATGCCGTTATCCAAAAGCAAGATCAGCCGCCTTCAGGCGGCTGTGTGTTGAAACAACAAACTTTTTACGTCTTACGACGACGTTTTACTCAGCCGCCTTCAGGCGGCTGTGTGTTGAAACCTTTCGGAAAAAATATAGGCACCTACGCGGACAATCAGCCGCCTTCAGGCGGCTGTGTGTTGAAACTTTGTCTGCTGACCCGTCATTACCAGTTTTGGTTTCAGCCGCCTTCAGGCGGCTGTGTGTTGAAACAAAAAAATGAGGCGGTACGTTTGGAAAAGGAGAATCAGCCGCCTTCAGGCGGCTGTGTGTTGAAACTCGCACAATATTTGCGTGATAGCTTAGGGCAAGATCAGCCGCCTTCAGGCGGCTGTGTGTTGAAACACCTCCCAAAGAAGCGGAGCGCGGTTTTTTAGACTCAGCCGCCTTCAGGCGGCTGTGTGTTGAAACCCCGAATACGCCGAACAACGCGCCGCAAACGCAAATCAGCCGCCTTCAGGCGGCTGTGTGTTGAAACCCCGAATACGCCGAACAACGCGCCGCAAACGCAAATCAGCCGCCTTCAGGCGGCTGTGTGTTGAAACTATCTGAATACCGCTTTTTTCGTCTTTATACGGATCAGCCGCCTTCAGGCGGCTGTGTGTTGAAACTATTTTTTAAAGAAAATGCAACACAATACAGGGCGTCAGCCGCCTTCAGGCGGCTGTGTGTTGAAACTTGAGTCATTTCAGGCCCCGCATATTCACGAGCAGTCAGCCGCCTTCAGGCGGCTGTGTGTTGAAACAGGCGATGATTTCGACCTTCGCAAAGTTCGGAAAGTCAGCCGCCTTCAGGCGGCTGTGTGTTGAAACTATTTTTTAAAGAAAATGCAACACAATACAGGGCGTCAGCCGCCTTCAGGCGGCTGTGTGTTGAAACTTTGGAAAAACACTGCATTCCTACCCTGTATCCCTCAGCCGCCTTCAGGCGGCTGTGTGTTGAAACTTTGGAAAAACACTGCATTCCTACCCTGTATCCCTCAGCCGCCTTCAGGCGGCTGTGTGTTGAAACTATATAAGCGGCGGTGGTACTGTTCTCAATATTCTTCAGCCGCCTTCAGGCGGCTGTGTGTTGAAACCCTTGCCTTATGGCTGTTGTTAACATCAAGAGATCAGCCGCCTTCAGGCGGCTGTGTGTTGAAACTCCACTGCTCTACAAGGTAGTCAATGGCTTTGTTCAGCCGCCTTCAGGCGGCTGTGTGTTGAAACAAAAGAAGTGGCAGCAAAACAGGTTGGCAGAACCATCAGCCGCCTTCAGGCGGCTGTGTGTTGAAACGTTTGCGCCCGCCGCCCCGGTATTTCCTGACGGGTCAGCCGCCTTCAGGCGGCTGTGTGTTGAAACCGCCAACAGATTGTCGGCAGCGGCAAGGGCTGCGTCAGCCGCCTTCAGGCGGCTGTGTGTTGAAACCAAGTAGTACAACGTCCGTTGGTCGTCGTCCGACTTCAGCCGCCTTCGGGCGGCTGTGTGTTGAAACCTGCTGCGTGTAGCCGTAGTCTTTCAAGGCGCGGCTCAGCCGCCTTCAGGCGGCTGTGTGTTGAAACCCCGACATTCTCGCTTGCGACAGGCTGCCCGAACTCAGCCGCCTTCAGGCGGCTGTGTGTTGAAACGGCGCGGACGACATCCGCTTCCTGCGCGAACTGGGTTTGTAAACCCTTTAAAGGACAATCTGATTCCCCGACAGCTTCAAATCCTGTCGGGGCTGACGCAAAAATGCCGTCTGAACTTGGTTTCAGACGGCATTTTGTTTTAATCGGGAATATCTTTGTTAAAAAATGGGTTGATATTATCTGCATATATTAATATAATGATAATTATTATTAATCAAATAGGGGAAAAGTAGGGATGCGTAAACTGAATTATTTCAGCATTGCCTTGCTGCCGTTGATGCTGGCAGCCTGTGGCGGCAATTTCGGCGTGCAGTCTGTTGCCAAACCAACGCCGACCGCGCAAATCCCGTCAGATTCCAAACCGTCCAAACCTGAGGACGTTCCCACTCCGCCTCCTGCCAAACCCTCTATAGAAACCACGCCGGTCAATCAACCCGCCGTCGGTGCGGCAATGCGGCTGTTGAGGCGGAATATCGCAACTTCTGATAAGGATGGCAATGATTTTCCAAATAGCAAACAAGCAGAAGAAAAGCTGTCGTTTAAAGAAGGTGATGTTCTGTTTTTATACGGTTCAAAAAAAGATAAACTTCAGTGGCTTAAGGATAAAATTCATCAACGCAATCCTAATGTAGAAATTAGGACATCAGAAAATGAAAATAAAAAATATGGTTATGAATTTGTGGATGCCGGTTATGTATATACTAAAAACGGAACAGATGAAATTGAGTGGACTTCAAATCGCAAGCAGTTTACCTACCGGTTTGGTCATGACGGTTTTGTATATTATTCCGGAGAACATCCTTCCCAATCTTTACCGAGCGCGGGAACGGTGCAATATTCCGGTAACTGGCAATATATGACCGATGCCATACGTCATCGAACAGGAAAAGCAGGAGATCCTAGTGAAGATTTGGGTTATATCGTTTATTACGGTCAAAATGTCGGAGCAACTTCTTATGCTGCGACTGCCGACGACCGGGAGGGAAAACATCCTGCCGAATATACGGTTGATTTCGATAAGAAAACTTTGACGGGTAAATTAATTAAAAATCAGTATGTGCAAAAGAAAACCGATGAAAAGAAACCACTGACCATTTACAACATTACTGCAACATTGGACGGCAACCGCTTTACCGGCAGTGCCAGGGTCAATCCTGATTTAGCGAAAAACCATGCCAAGAAGGAGCATTTGTTTTTCCATGCCGATGCCGATCAGCGGCTTGAGGGCGGTTTTTTCGGCGATAAGGGGGAAGAGCTTGCCGGACGGTTTATCAGCAACGACAACAGCGTATTCGGCGTATTCGCAGGCAAACAAAAAACAGACGCATCAGGCACAAATCCTGCTATGCCGTCTGAAAAACACACCAAAATCTTGGATTCTCTAAAAATTTCCGTTGACGAGGCGACTGATAAAAATGCCCGCCAGTTTGCCATTTCCTCTATGCCCGATCTTGGTCATCCCGACAAACTTCTTGTCGAAGGGCGTGAAATTCCTTTGGTAAACCAAGAACAAACCATCGTTCTTGCCGACGGTAGGAAAATGACCGTCCGTGCTTGTTGCGATTTTCTGACCTATGTGAAACTCGGACGGATAAAAACCGACCGCCCGGCAAGTAAACCAAAGGCGGAAGATAAAGGGAAGGATGAAGAGGATACAGGCGTTGATAACGGCGAAGAAGGCACGGAAGATGAAGCCGCAGAAGGCAGCGAAGGAGGCGAAGACGAAATCGGCGATGAAGAAGGAAGTGCGGAAGACGAAGCCGCAGAAAACGAAGGCAGCGAAGAAGACGAAGCCGCAGAAAACGAAGGCAGCGAAGAAGACGAAGGTGAAGAAGCTGAAGACCCCGAAGAAGAATCGCCGGAAGAAGGCGGCGGTTCAGACGGCATCCCGCCCGCTTCGGAAGCCCCTAAAGGCAGGGACATCGACCTTTTCCTGAAGGGTATCCGCACGGCAGAAACGAATATTCCGCAAATTGGAAAAGCACGCTATACCGGCACTTGGGAAGCGCGTATCAGCAAACCCATTCAATGGGACAATCATGCGGATAAAAAAGCGGCAAAAGCAGAATTTGACGTTGATTTCGGCGGGAAATCGATTTCTGGAACGCTGACGGAGAAAAACGGTGTAGAAGCTGCTTTCTATATTGAAAAAGGTGTGATTGATGGCAACGGTTTCCACGCGACAGCGCGCACTCGGGATAACGGCATCAATCTTTCGGGAAATGGTTCGACTAATCCTCAAAGTTTCAAAGCCTACAATCTTCTTGTAACGGGCGGCTTTTACGGCCCGCAGGCGGAGGAATTGGGCGGTACTATTTTCAATAATGATGGGAAATCTCTTGGTATAACTGAAGATACTGAAAATGAAGTTGAAGCTGAAGCTGAAGCTGGTGTTGACGAACAGTTAAAACCTGAAGTTAAACCTCAATTCGGCGTGGTATTCGGTGCGAAGAAAGATAATAAAGAGGTGGAAAAATGAATAAGAAACACAGTTTTCCGCTTACCCTGACCGCCTTGGCCATTGCAGCCGCTTTCCCATCATATGCGGCAAACCCCGAAACGGCGGCATCTGATGCGGCGCAAAGTCAATCATTGAAGGAGATTACCGTCCGTGCCGCCAAAGTGGGACGGCGATCGAAAGAGGCGACCGGTTTGGGCAAAATCGTCAAAACGTCGGAAACGTTGAACAAAGAACAGGTACTCGGTATCCGCGACCTGACGCGCTACGATCCGGGCGTGGCCGTCGTCGAACAAGGTAACGGCGCGAGCGGCGGTTATTCGATACGGGGCGTGGATAAAAACCGTGTGGCGGTTTCAGTCGACGGTGTTGCCCAAATACAGGCGTTTACCGTGCAGGGTGCATTGAGCGGATACGGCGGACGCGGCGGCAGCGGTGCAATCAACGAAATCGAATATGAAAACGTCGGTACGGTAGAAATCGACAAAGGTGCCGGTTCTTCCGATCACGGCAGCGGTGCGCTCGGCGGAGCAGTCTCCCTCCGCACCAAAGAGGCGGCAGACCTGATTTCAGACGGCAAAAGTTGGGGGATACAGGCAAAAACCGCCTACGGCAGTAAAAACCGCCAATTTATGAAGTCGCTCGGCGCGGGTTTCAGTAAGGACGGTTGGGAAGGGCTGTTAATCCGAACCGAACGCCAAGGGCGGGAAACGCGCCCGCACGGCGATATTGCGGACGGGGTGGAATACGGCATAGACCGTTTGGACGCGTTCCGCCAGACATACGATATTCAGAGTCCGAATAAAAAGGCGGAATATTTCCTGGCGGAGGGCGAGAGTGAGCTCAAGCCTGTGGCAAAATTGGCGGGCAACGGGAAATATTTGAAAAACCAGCTCAACCGCTGGGTGGAAGAACGCCGTTCAAAAGGTCAGGCTTTAAACAGTGAAGAAGAAGCGATGGTGCGGGAGGCGCAGGCGCGCCACGAAAACCTGTCCGCCCAATCGTACACAGGCGGCGGCAGGATATTGCCCGATCCGATGGATTACCGCAGCGGTTCGTGGCTTGCCAAGCTGGGCTACCGCTTCGGCGGCAGGCATTATGTCGGCGGCGTGTTTGAGGATACCAAACAGCGTTACGACATCCGCGATATGACGGAAAAACAGTATTACGGTACGGACGAGGCGAAAAAGTTTAGCGACAAGAGCGGGGTGTACGACGGCAACGATTTCCGCGACGGCTTGTATTTTGTGCCGAATATAGAAGCGTGGGATAAAAACAAAGAAAAATGGGTCAAGGGCATAGGTTTGAAATATTCCCGCACCAAATTTATAGACGAACATCACCGCCGCCGCCGTATGGGTTTGCTGTACCGTTATGAAAACGAAGCGTATTCTGACAATTGGGCGGACAAGGCGGTGTTGTCGTTTGACAAACAGGGCGTGGCAACCGACAACAACACGCTGAAGCTGAATTGCGCCGTGTATCCTGCCGTGGACAAATCCTGCCGCGCGTCGGCAGACAAGCCGTATTCCTACGACAGCAGCGACCGTTTCCACTACCGCGAACAGCACAATGTTTTGAATGCCTCGTTTGAGAAGTCGCTGAAAAACAAATGGACGAAACACCATCTGACTTTGGGCTTCGGTTACGATGCTTCCAAAGCGATCTCCCGCCCCGAACAGCTTTCCCACAATGCGGCAAGGATTTCGGAATACTCGGATTACACCGATAAGGGAGACAAGTATCTTTTGGGTAAGCCCGAAGTTGTCGAAGGGTCGGTCTGCGGCTACATCGAAACCCTGCGTTCCCGCAAATGCGTGCCAAGAAAAATCAACGGCAGCAATATCCACATTTCTTTGAACGACCGTTTTTCAATCGGTAAATATTTTGATTTCAGCTTGGGCGGCAGGTATGACCGGCAAAACTTCACCACGTCGGAAGAACTCGTCCGCAGCGGGCGGTATGTTGACCGTTCGTGGAACAGCGGCATCGTGTTCAAACCGAACCGGCATTTTTCCGTGTCTTACCGCGCCTCCAGCGGCTTCAGAACGCCCTCCTTCCAAGAGCTTTTCGGGATAGACATTTATCACGATTATCCGAAAGGCTGGCAGCGTCCCGCCCTGAAATCGGAAAAGGCAGCCAACCGAGAAATCGGTTTGCAGTGGAAGGGCGATTTCGGCTTTTTGGAAATCAGCAGCTTCCGCAACCGCTATACCGATATGATTGCCGTTGCCGATCAAAAAACCAAATTGCCGGATTCAACAGGACGATTGACAGAGATTGATATACGCGATTATTACAATGCCCAAAATATGTCGCTCCAAGGCATTAATATATTGGGAAAAATCGACTGGAACGGCGTGTACGGCAAACTGCCCGAAGGTTTGTACACGACTTTGGCGTACAACCGTATCAAACCGAAATCGGTATCCAACCGGCCGGACTTGTCTCTCCGCAGCTATGCTTTGGATGCGGTACAGCCGTCGCGTTATGTTTTGGGGTTCGGATACGACCAGCCCGAGGGGAAATGGGGCGCAAACATTATGCTGACCTATTCCAAAGGGAAAAACCCTGACGAGCTTGCTTATCTGGCAGGCGATCAAAAACGATATTCGGCAGGAAGGGTTACGTCTTCTTGGAAAACGGCAGACGTTTCCGCCTATCTGAATCTGAAAAAACGGCTGACCTTGAGGGCGGCTATCTACAATATCGGCAACTACCGCTACGTTACTTGGGAATCCTTGCGCCAGACTGCGGAAAGCACGGCAAACCGACGCAGCGAAGACAGTAACTATGGAAGGTATGCCGCACCGGGTAGGAACTTCAGCCTCGCGCTTGAAATGAAGTTTTAAAGGAAATGCCGTCTGAAAGCTTGATCTGCACCCCAAAAGTCGGACTAAACCGCCAACTGATTAAGGTGCAGGTTTTTTTGATTCAATATAAAAAGATTTCCGCCGTCATTCCCGCGAAGGCGGGAATCTAGACATTCAATGCTAAGGCAATTTATCGGGAATGACTGAAACTCAAAAAACCGGATTCCCACTTTCGTGGGAATGACGTGGTGCAGGTTTCCGTACGGATGAATTCGTCATTCCCGCGAAGGCGGGAATCTAGACATTCAATGCTAAGGCAATTTATCGGGAATGACTGAAACTCAAAAAGCTGGATTCCCACTTTCGTGGGAATGACGGGATGCAGGTTTCCGTATGGATGGATTCGTCATTCCCGCGCAGGCGGGAATCTAGACATTCAATGCTAAGGCAATTTATCGGGAATGACTGAAACTCAAAAAACTGGATTCCCACTTTCGTGGGAATGACGAATTTCAGGTTGCTGTTTTTGGTTTTCTGTTTTTGTGAAAATAACAGGATTTTAGCTTGTGGGTATTTACCGGAAAAAACAGAAATCGCTCCGCCGTCATTCCCGCGCAGGCGGGAATCTAGACATTCAATGCTAAGGCAATTTATCGGAAATGACTGAAACTCAAAAAACTGGATTCCCACTTTCGTGGGAATGACGCGATTAGAGTTTCAAAATTTATTCTAAATAGCTGAAACTCAACGCACTGGATTCCCGCCTGCGCGGGAATGACGAAGTGGAAGTTACCCGAAACTTAAAACAAGCGAAACCGAACGAACCGGATTCTCGCTTGCGCGGGAATGACGGGATTAAGTTTTCAAAATTCATCAGAAATTACTGATTTAATAACATAAATTTTTTAGATTATAGTGGATTAACAAAAATCAGGACAAGGCGACGAAGCCGCAGACAGTACAAATAGTACGGAACCGATTCACTTGGTGCTTCAGCACCTTAGAGAATCGTTCTCTTTGAGCTAAGGCGAGGCAACGCCGTACTGGTTTTTGTTAATCCACTATAAGTCATTCCGGCGGCAATTTTTGTTGCTTTAACGGGATAGGCGGTTGGCGGTTGCGATAAAGGTGGCAACTTTGGCGGGGTCTTTTTTGCCTTTAGACGCTTCCACGCCGCCGGATACATCGACCGCTTCCGCTCCGGTGATGCGGACGGCTTCGCCGACGTTTTCAGGGGTCAGCCCGCCGGCAAGCACCCACGGTTTGCCCGAATATTCCGCCAACAGCGTCCAGTCGAAGCGGTGTCCGGTGCCGCCATATTCCGAAGGATGGTAGGCATCGAACAGCAGTGCCTGAGCGTTGGGAAAACGGTGGGTGGCGTTTTGGATGTCTGATGCCGTCTGAACACGAATGGCTTTGATATAGGGGCGGTGGAACTGGCGGCAGAATGTGTCGTCTTCGTCGCCGTGGAATTGGATGATGTGTATCGGCACTTCGGCAAGGATGCGGCGGATGTTTTGCGCACTTTCATTGACGAAAAGGGCGACAATGCTGACAAACGGCGGTAGTGCGGCGGTGATTTTTTTGGCGCGGGCAATATCGACGGCCCGGCTGCTGCCTTGGAAAAAGACCAGTCCGACGGCATCCGCACCTGCCGCTGCGGCGGCTGCTGCGTCTTCCGGTGTGGTGATGCCGCAGATTTTGGTGCGGATTTTCCTCATTCGGTATTCCTTTATTTGGGAAACGGCGCGTTTGCACCATTTCAGACGGCATTCCCGATCAGTCGATTTTGATGTATTCGACAGAAAGGATTTCAATTTCCTCACGGCCTTCCGGCGTGTTTAAAACCACTTCGTCGCCTTCGCGCGCTTTAATCAGGCAACGCGCCAACGGCGAAATCCAAGAAATTTTGTTTTGCGCGGTATCGATTTCGTCGATGCCGACGATTTTGACGGTTTGCTCGCGCCCGTCGCCGCGCAACAGACCGACGGTCGCGCCGAAAAACACTTGGTCGGTCGCTTCGCGCAATTCGGGATCGACGACGACGGCAGCCTCCAAACGTTTGGTCAGGAAACGGATGCGGCGGTCGATTTCGCGCATACGGCGTTTGCCGTAAAGATAGTCGCCGTTTTCGCTGCGGTCGCCGTTGCCTGCCGCCCAGTTGACGATTTGTACGATTTCGGGGCGTTCTTTGTTGACCAGCCGGTAAAGTTCGTCTTTCAATGCCTGCCAGCCGGCGGGCGTAATGTAGTTTTTGGTTTCGGTACTCATATTGCGTGCGGATAAAGCGGGAAATGTGATGCCGATATGGGAAATGCCGTCTGAAAACCCGGCGTTCGGATTTCAGACGGCATCGCGGTTTGGGAAGCCTTATTCTTCGTCGCCCGCATCGCTGATGCTGATGCTGTGTTCCATCCTGCTCGGGTGGATTTTCAGACCGCCGCAGCCGGATTTCTCGGCAGACAGGCGGTCGAGGTAGGCATCATCGATGTCGCCTGTCTGATAAATGCCGTTGAAACAGGACGAATCGAAGGATTCGATTTTCGGATTGAGTGCTTTGACGACGGCTTCCAAATCGCCCAAGTCTTGAAACACGATGCCGTCCGCGCCGATTTCGGCGGCGATTTCCGCCGCGCTGCGCCCATTGGCAATCAACTCTTCGCGCGTGGGCATATCGATGCCGTATACGTTGGGATAGCGCACTTCGGGCGCAGCGGAGGCGATATAGACTTTGCGCGCGCCAGCCGCGCGTACCATTTCGACGATTTCGCGGCTGGTCGTACCGCGTACGATGGAGTCGTCCACCAGCAACACGCTTTTGCCTTCAAATTCGGTTTCCATCGGGCTGAGTTTTTGGCGCACGGATTTTTTGCGCGTCGACTGACCGGGCATGATAAAGGTGCGGCCGATATAGCGGTTTTTAATCAACCCTTCGCGGTAAGGCTTTTTGAGGTGGACGGCAAGTTCCATCGCACTGGGGCGGCTGGTGTCGGGAATGGGCATCACGACGTCGATGTCGTCCACGGGTAGCTCGCGTTTGATTTTTTCCGCCAGCGACACGCCCATGTCCATGCGCGACTGGTAAACGGACACGCCGTCAATCACGGAGTCGGGACGGGCAAAATAGACGTATTCAAAAAGGCAGGGGCTGAGTTTGGCGCAGTCGCTGCATTGGCGGGCAATCATTGTGCCGTCAAAGCCGACAAATACCGCTTCGCCCGGCCGGATATCGCGTTCCAAATCGTAGGCAAGCGCGTTGAAGGCGACGGATTCGGAGGCGACTGCATAGGATTTTCTGCCGGTTTCGTCGGTTTGCGAACCCAATGCCAGCGGACGGATGCCGTAAGGATCGCGGAAGGCGACCATGCCGTAGCCCGCAATCATGGCAACCACGCCGTATGCGCCGCGCACCAGGCGGTGGACTTCGGCAACGGCGTTGAAAATATTGTCGGCATTGAGCCGGTGCGGGTCGGCGTTTTTAGAGACTTCGCGGCGCAATTCGTGCGCGAATACGTTGAGCAAGACTTCGGAATCGGAGCCGGTGTTGATGTGGCGCAGGTGTTTGTTGCACACGTTTTCATACAGTTCGGCCGTGTTGGTGAGGTTGCCGTTGTGCGCCAAAACGATGCCGAACGGCGAGCTGACGTAGAAAGGCTGCGCCTCCGCGCTGCTGCCGGCGTTGCCCGCCGTGGGATAACGGACGTGGGCGATGCCGGCATTGCCGGTCAAATCGCGCATATTGCGTGTACGGAACACTTCGCGCACCATACCTTTGCCTTTGTGCATATGGAACGTGCCGCCTTCCGCCGTTGCAATGCCCGCCGCATCCTGCCCCCTGTGCTGCAACATCTGCAAACCGTCGTACAGAAGCTGGTTCACGGGTTCATGACTGACCAAACCTAATACGCCGCACATATCGTCTTCTCCGATTCGAGGTTTAAGGGTAAAACGGAATTATAAAGCAAACGGCGGCTTTTTGCCCGAATTGTTGACAATGCCCGATGATGGGCGGGCAGGCGCGGTATGGCGGATAAAGCCGGGCCAGTTATGCGGGCGGCGTGTGCGGCAGGGAAAATATTTCCCGCAAAAATGCCGTCTGAAGGCTTCAGACGGCATTTTGAAACCCAGTGAGATAAATATAAGGGGTCTGTGAGATAAATGGGATTAAGTTGGATGAGGATGGATGAAGGGGGATGGGAAATTTGTAACAACGTTGCACTGGGTGCAACAAAACGGGGCGGGCGAATTTGCCCGCTTTTTTATTTCCGGACACCCCGTGCCAAAGCATCGAGGGCGACATCCAGCAGGCGGGATTCGGCACCGGCCTGAAGCGTATCGCCTTTGCTCATCGGCAGGTAGGGACGGGCGGGGATTTTGACCTGTTTGACCCTGCGGAATCCGTCGCCGACTTTGAATACAACCCTTGCCAAGCGGCAAAACGGCGTTTTAGGTCGGTCAGGGGTCGGTCAGAAACGGTTTTGTGCGGATGAAGGGCGGCAGGCGGCCAGCTTATGCGCCTACAGGCGCATAAACGGGCGGGCTCCGGGGATTAAAGGGGATGGTTGGCCGTGGCCTTTTCCAGCAGTTCGGATGAGAAAAGCAGGGTGTTGTACAGCTGCTCGGTGTGTTTATCAGAATTTTCGGCAAATGAAGCAATGGCGGCCAGCAGGTCGGCCACGCGCCCGATTTGCTGATAGGCGGCTTCGTTCAAGATATAAACGCCGCTGCGGTCAAGAAAACAGCGCGGGGTATCGGATTCGGAGAAAGAGGGCGAAATCGCCTATTGATTGACTTTTGTCATGATGTTTACCTTTCTGTGTGGCTGGATGCCGCCTTTCCGTTTCCACACGGTGGGGCGGCGGGCAAAGGGCAGAGGGTGGAAAACCGATACACAGAATCGGCAAGGCTTGCGCCTTCCTCTACCCCCGCCTGCCATTGAAAGGTAAAACAGGGGAATGCAGATAGAAAAACCGCTGGGCATTCGGGCTATCGGGTAGCTCTGATGCTCTGGGCGGCTTCTGCCTGTGTGAATCAGCTTTCCACAGCTGGCCGCTGAATTGGCAGTGGCATGGGGATAATGCCGCCGCGGGTGGGGTTTGTCAAGCGGTTTGTTCCGTGGCTGCCATTTGCTGGATTTCGCCCAATTCGGCATTAACGGCGGCAATCTGCCCGAATTCGGCCAGTTGCGCGGCCAATTCCGCCCGCTTGGCTTCCAGTTCGGCCAATTCCGCTTCCAGCGCGGCGATGGTTTCGCGCCGCTCGGCCACAGTGGGCAGGTCGGCATTGCCCCATTTGTCGCCAATCTGCGCCTTGATGGCCGCCATCATGGTGTTGTAAACCGTATCGGGCATAAAACAGCAAATCATGCGGCGGAAAATATAATGCTCGTTGCGGAAATCATTTAGGGCTGAAACGTTGGTATAAATGCCGTCCAGCAGCCAATGGCGCATCCATAAGCCGTTAATGGCCTGCTTATCGTGCAAAGGCTTGTTATCCAGCGTATACAGGCTCCAAGTGTTTACACCGCCGCTTTCCCTGCGTGGTGCTTCCAATAACTCCCTGCCGATTTCGGCAAGGTATTTTTCGCCTTCAATCCGAATACTTTTTTTCAGGTATTCGCCGAAGTCGTCCAAATTAACGGGCATATCCAGCAGCCGCTTGATTTCGTCCTTCCGTTTGCCGATTTCGGCAAGGGTGTTTTCGTATTCGGTGCGTACTTTCCGCAATTCCCCTGAAATAGAGGCAAGGGCGGATTGTAGGATTTTCGGTTTTTGCATGATGGTTTCCTTTCGGATCAATAATCGGTTTGCCTGATGCAGGCGATAACTGCGTTGTAATAGCTGGTTTCTGGGTGTTCCAGCATATAGGCGCGGGCTAATGCGTCCAGTCTGTAGGATTCGTTCGGATATTCGGGTTCTGAAAAGCAAATCTCCTGTTCGAAGGTAACAAAGCATTCGCTGTTTTCCGCAAAATTCAGGGCTTCCATGCCCTTCACGGCGGGGCTGTTCAGAAAGGCGATATGGTTCAGTCTGATTCCGCCGTATTTCATTCTGTCGAAACCTGCGGAAACGTGCCGATAAATGCCGCGCCGAATCAAATTAACCAGCTCGGCGGTGGCGTAGGCCAGTGCGTATAGTTTGCCGTCGGTAAATTCCAATTTACTAACTATGCCTAAAGGCTCCGGCGGTGTTTTGCATTGCGCGGGATGGCCGATATACAGCGGGGCGGGGTTCGGGTTGTTTTCTCCTTTCGGTCGTCGGTTGAATTCGTCGGCCACGTCTTGCAGCAGTTCGTTTGTAAAATGGTGCATTCTGCCGTTTGAATCCCTGTGGTTGCCGATGCGGGAAAGCTGGAAACGTTTCAATTCAAGATTCATCTTTCAATATTCCGTAAATCAATTGCAGGGAAACGCCGTATTTGGCGGCCAGTTCGGCGCGCGTGTAATTACCCGTGGCAAAGTCGGCACGGATGGCTAACCGCCGCTCTTCCGCAGTACATAAAACGCCTTTTTTGAAATACACAGTCATACCGCCGAACTCTTCGGCTATGCCGTCTGAAACGGCCAATGCGGCAGCGGCTATTGTGCCGCTTTGAACGCCGCGCCGTTTCAGCACTTCGGTTACCTTTTCGGCAATATGGGTTAATACTTCGTCAATACCGATGGTTTGCCTTTTCTTCATGCCTAAGCTCCTGTTTCAATAATCAGTTTTTCCATGCCGTCCACAATTTGCAGGTCGTCTATCGGCGTTTTAATGGCTCCCGTTTCCTTTAGCAGGGCGGTTTTGTCCAATTCCTCTTTCACGCGAATAAAGCGGGTCAGGCGGCGGCGTTTCAGGGCGGAAAGGATGGCCGAAATATCGCCCGTAATTTCTACTTTTGCGGGTTGTTTGCGCCATTTGATGCAGCCTGTGCCGATGGCCGCGCTCTTGCCCTTGCCGCCCGTCAATTCTTCGCGGTGTTTGGCGGCATAGGCTTCAATGTCGGCTTTCAGGCGGCCTATTTCGCCGTTGTCGGCGGCGGCTTCCTGTTAGTGTTTGGCCTGTAGGGCGGCAATCTTGGCTTGCAGCTTGGCGGCCTTGTCGGCGCGGCGGCGTTCCAGTTTGCCAAACTGGGCAAAGGCGGCTTGCAGTTCGGCTAGGGTTTTCATGCGGGTTTCCTTTCGGTTTGGCGGCTCTCGGCCAGTTGTTTGATATAGTCGTTTACTTCGCTTTCCAGCCAGCCCGTGGCATTGGCGGAAACTTTGAACGGCTGCGGAAATGCGGGGTCGTAAAGGCGGTGTTTCGGGTTGGTTTTGTACCAAACCGCCGATAACGAAAGCCCCGTTTTTCGGGCTACTTCTTTCGCCCTTAATACGGCTTCTTGCATGGTCTATCTCCTGATACTGGGTACACGCTATTGCATGGCGTTGGATGGCATTAAACAGCTTCGGCGGTTGAAAAGTCTTTTAAACGGGTTTAAAAAAACAGTTTAAAAATTTCCGTTTTTTGTAATGCTGTTGCACAAACAACAGACGCAAAAAAGCCCGCCAAATGGCGGGATGGTTTTCAGGTAGCCTCATTGCTGGCGGCGGGCTTGCTCATAGTGGCCGCGCAGATAGTCGGCATACCATTGCATCATTTCCGTTCTTTCGCTCAAGTATTCTGCCCGATTGTAGGCGGCGCGGATGCGGTTTTCTTCAACGTGGGCTAGCTGCCGTTCTATCGCATCATGGTTATACCCCTGTTCGTTCAATATACTGCTTGCCAAGCTGCGGAAGCCGTGCGGGGTGGCAATGCCTTTGTAGCCCATGCCGTTGATGATTTTGCCGAAGGTGTTTTCACTGATATAGCCGCCTGTGGCGGTGCGGCTGGGAAACAGAAAGTCGCTATGCCCCGTGATGGTGTGCAGTTCGGCCAGAAGTTTCATTGTCCAATCGGCAAGCGGTACAAGATGGGCGCGGGGGCGAAACCTATAACGAAGATCGTTGGATTGAACGTGGCCGCCAAGCAATGAGGCAGACCGTTGAAGGTATGTTTGAGCTTGGTCGTGTCCTAATTGTGTTGAAAGAACACATGACTTGGGAAAAGTTCGCAGACGTCTGCGAAGTTTTTGGGATGAGTGTCATGTTCGATTACTTCCTGTTTGCTCATTTTTTGCTCTCCAAAATGCACGCCAGCGTGCATTTTCAAATTCGGTTAACTCGTTGGTCGGTCTCTTCCAACTTGCCTTTTAGATATTCGGTCTTCGGCACGAGCAGCGCAACAGCTCACGCAAGCCACCCGCCGTTTTGCCACCGTATTGGGACTGTGAGACGATGTACGGCAAAGGCATTTTTGCCAAAGCCGACTTTGAACGGCTGGCCGAACAGCTGCGCCACATCAAAGGGCGCTTCCTGCTGTCGATTAACGACGTGCCGGCCATTAGGGAGATCTTCACCGGCTTCCAGTTTAAAGAGGTCAGCCTGCGCTACAGCATCAATAAGGAGGTTACTACTGAGGCTGACGAACTGTTGATTGCCAACTACCCCATCAACACGGAGCAGGCAGAGTCGGCTTGATGTAAAAAATCCCACCAAGTAAGGTGGGATTTGTAACGTTGTTGCACAGGGTGCAATAATATCAGGACTGATTTATCGCGCCGAAGTGGGGATATTTATCGCGCGCGTCTTCAGCATTTTTTACGCGGTTTCCGCCGCCGCGCGGGGCTTGAAGCGGAACACTTCCGCCGCCGTGTGAGCATCGCCCAAACCGCCTGCCGCCGTCGGCACTACCCCTATCAGGGCGGGCGGTACGCGGCGCACCGTGGGCATATTGCAGAGCGAAATCTTGAATCAACTAGCCAAACGATAAGCCAACGACACAAACGAACCCAAAGCAGGGGATGGGGGATGAGCCGATGATTACCGAGAACGAACGCGACAGGCGAACAGCCGCATGGCTGATAGAGATCTACGGGGCAGAAGCCGTAGCGGAAGCAGAAACCCGCATTGCGGGCGCGAGAAAGCCCTATCCGAGCAATATCGCTAAAGTATTGGGGGCTAGCCTACCCGAAGCCCTAAAACGCACAGAAAACGCCGCAGCGCGCCAAAAACTGGCATCAATGCGGCGGATGTTGGAAAGTAAGAGGGGCTAGACAACTTGATTTTTGTATAATCTTGCCCTACTATTCAAACAAGGCATTGCCTTGTGAGTGCAAAGGCGTTGGAACTAAGTTTACCCAAGGTTGCACTTACTCAAATTTAAAGCCCCTGCTTGTTAGCGGGTGCTTTTATAAAATATAAAAGATAAAAGTTAATATAGCACCTAGCAATAATGCACCTAGTATTTTTAATTTACTTTTTGTATCTTTCTCTTGCCACGGTTTTTCATCAAAAAGTTCACTAAAAAAATCAAAGACAGTGTGCCAAATAGCTTTCCATAGTTCCATTTTGTTTCTTCAATAAAATAATTCAAAAAATCCCTACGCAGAATTTGCGTAGGGATAAATTTTACAATCCCATTAGGGCGATTGTAACAGGTGAGCGCCAACGAGCGGCAGCAGTATTTGTACACGCGCGAGTGGCAAAATTCCTGTAAATACTTTCAAACCATTTAGATAGCAATTTGCCTAATTGTTTTTTTCCAATTTTTCCAATCAGAATTTGAACAGGAAAACGTTTGTAGAGTAATTTTTGAGTAACTTCATTGGACGGTTGCGTTTTTAATGTTTAAAACCCCGTTTTTGGCGATGTCCTCTGAAATTAGAATCGGCTTGATGCCGTCTGAAACGCCAGCAGGGCAATCAATCGTCTTCCGGAGTTTCCGCCGTGCCGCCGCTATGGTTCAACACGGCTTCGGAAAGCGATACAAAAAACGGCAGTGTGTAAGATTGCCGCCATTCTTCGGTATCGGGCAGGTCGGTTTTTGAAGCAAGCATGACCAGCAGGGTAACAATCAAAACGCCTTCCAATGCACCGAATACGCCGCCCAAAATGCGGTTGGCAAAGCCCAAACCGACCGCCGAAACTGCGCCGGTCAGCAGCGAACGGAGCATTTTCTGGATCAGACAGGCAATGACGAACAGGGAAATGAACGACAGAGCCAATGCAAACAGGCGGGGTTGGAACGAGGCAAAGGCGAGGTCGGCGAAGGGTGCGGCAAAGAGTTTGGCGAAAAAAAAGGAAATCACCCATGCCGCCATTGAGCCTGCCTCCGCAATCACGCCGCGCATCGCGGATAGCACGATGCAGGCGGCGATGACGGCGGAGACGAGGAGGTCGGCAACGGGGAGGCTATTCATTCGTTACCTGGCCGGCGATGCCGTGCACGCGCAGTTTGTTCAAATCGCGTTCGGCATCCCTTGCGTTTTTATAGTTGCTTGATTTGACGCGGTAAACTTTGCCGTTGTCGGTCATGATTTCGGTAATGGTCGAATCGATACCCGCCGCCTTCATTTTGCGCTGGAGGCTCAAGGCGCGTTCTTTTTCGGCATAACCTGCCTGAATGGCGGCTTTTTTACCGGATTTTTCGGATTTTTCTTTTTCGGCGGTTTTGGTCTTGTCCGCTTTGTCGCTTTTTTGTGCCGTTTCGTGTTTTTTGCCGTCCGAATGGTCTTTTTCGGCTGTTTTTTTGCCTTCAGCCTTGTCGGCTTTTTTCGCTTCTTTTACCGCGCTGTCGGATTTTGCCGTATCCGGTTTGGTTTTTTCGGCGGCAGTTTTTGGTTTGTCGGCAACTTTTTCGGCGGTTTTGGTTTCTTTGGCTTTGGGCTTGGCTTCGGCAGTGCGTTCCGCTTTTTGCGGTTTTGTTTCGGCAGTGCGTTTCGGTTTTTCAACCGCTACCGTATCCGTACTGTCGGCAGTTGCCGGCACTTTTTCGGCAGCGCGTTGTTTTGCCTGCTTCGGTGCGGTTTGGGCAGTTTCTGCCTGTTGCAGTTTCTCGGATGCTTCCAAACCTTTGATGTTGCTGTCTTCGAGGCGGTCGTTAATCAACACCAGCGGCGCGCCTACGTTTTCAGGCTCGCTGATTTCGCTGTCGGCGGCAGAAGGCTTGTCTTCGCCTGCCAAGTCCTGCGGTTTGTCGGCGGCGGTTTCCCCGTTTTCGGCGGCGGATTTCAAAGTCGGGGTTTGTGCCGAACTTGCCGCTTTGTTTTCTACGCTGCTTGTTCCGCCGGCAGTCTGTTCGGCAGGATCATTTTCGGCAGGGCCGGAACTGAGGGCGGCCGCCAGCAGGATGCAGGAGGCGGCAACCAGGCAGCTTGCCGTTACGAGGCGGCGGCGGTTGCGCCGTTTGAGCTGTTCGTAACCGGTCAGGACTTCGTTTTGTTTGTTTTCGGACATGGAAGATTCCTTTTACAGTACCGACATCACGTCGGCAACGGTATGAAATGAGCCGAATACGACGATTCTGTCGTTTTCGCCCGCTTTTGAGGCTGCCGCACGGTACGCGTCGCGGACGGCGGCGAATGTCTGTATGTTTTCGATGTGGTGTTGTTCCAATTTGGCTTTCAGTGCATCCGCAGTCATGCCGCGCGGCACGTCCAAAGGCGCGATATACCATTCGTCAAACTGGTCTTTAACGGTTTCCAACACGCCGTCTATGTCTTTGTCGGACAACATGCTGAACACGGCGGTGCGCTTTTGCGCGTAGGCAAGGTTGATCAGGCTGCGGCGCAGGGCGCGGGCGGCGTGGGGGTTGTGTCCGACATCCAATACGGTCAGCGGCCGGCCGGGCAGGACTTGGAAGCGTCCGGGATTTTCAACCAGCAGCAATCCGCGTTTGATTGCACCGATGTCCACCGGCAGTCTGTCGTCGAGGCATTCCAACACGGTCAGCGCGCAGGCGGCGTTGGAGAGCTGGTATGCGCCGCGCAATGCAGGGAAGGGCAGGGCATTGCGGTTGCGTGCGGGGCCGTCTGAATGCTGCGGCCGGAAGCGGTAGTTCCATTGGATGTTTTCCATCGCGTGAAACTCGAAATCGCGCTGCACCATCAGCAGTTTCGCGCCTATGGCTTCGGCGTGTGCGACCAACGATTCGGGCGCGGGGTTTTGACCGCAGATTGCGGGTTTGCCGCTGCGGAACACGCCTGCTTTTTCAAAGCCGACCTGCTCGACTGTATCGCCCAAAAATGCCTGATGGTCCAAATCCACGCTGGTAACCACCGCGCAATCGCAGTCGAACACGTTGACTGCGTCCAAGCGTCCGCCCAAGCCGACTTCCAATATCATCACGTCAACCTGTTCGTGCATAAAGATGTCGACAGCCGCCAAGGCATTGAATTCAAAATAAGTCAGTGATATTTCGCCGCGCGCGGCTTCGATGCGCTCGAAAGAGGCAATAATCGTATCGTCCGAAACGGGTTCGGCGTTGACGGCGATGCGTTCGTTGTAACGCAATAAATGCGGGCTGGTCAGCGTACCGACTTTGAAGCCTGCCTGTTTGTAAATCTGTGTCAGATAGGCGCAGACCGAACCTTTGCCGTTTGTTCCCGCGACGACGACGACGGGACATTGAGGCTCGAGTTTCATGCGTTTTTTCACTTCGCCTACGCGCTCCAAACCCATGTCGATCAAACCGCTGCTGTGGGCGGTTTCCAAATGCGAGAGCCAGTCTTGTAGTGTTTTCATGAGTGTTTCGTTTTCAAATGCCGTCTGAAATCAGTCTGATGTATCGGTTTCGGCGGTTTTTTTCGGCTGCCGCCAAAGCACCCAGACTTTCAGCCGCCGGTAGGATTCTTTGTCCGTCATGTCGGGCATGATGCATTGGCGGACGGTTTTGCCGCCGATGTCCCATTGTAAGAATAAGGCATAAGGCGTAACCATACTGCTGCCCGCCAGTGCCGCCGCTGTTTTGTCTTTGCCGGATACGATTTCCGCCCGCCCGTCTCGGTCGATAATGACGGAGGTTACGGCATGGCGGTTTTTCAGGTTTGTAATCCGCAGCGAGTGGATGAAACTTGCAAGCAGTGCCGACAGGCCTAACCACATCATCCAGCCGTAAAACCAAGTCAGGCAGACGGCAAGGGAGGCGGCGTGGAGCGATATGGTCAGGATGTTCAGAATGCGGGACGGCTTCAATGCCGTCTGAAAGGCGCGCATGGCGTTACATCATATTGTCGAACACGGGCGTGATGTTCAAATCCGCTTCTTCCATGTCTAAAACCATATCGTGGATTTCGATGTCGAAAAATTCCCAAAACGCCTTCAGCCCCATATCTTGCGGCCATTTGTCTTTATCGATGTCCCAACCTGCCAGCTCCGCTTCAAAAATCTGGCGGTAGCGTTCGTCGAAGTAGGAAACGACGGCTTCCGGTTCGTCGAACTGCGGAACGAGGAAGACGGAACAGTTGGCACGAAGCTGCTCTATGGTTAGGTCGGGCATATTTTCGTCGGTGCTTTTGAGCCATTCCAAAAAGTGCGCGGTCGGCTTGAGGACGACGGCGGTGCGGTCAACAAAATACATGGTTTTCTTTCTCAATCATCTTGCGGTGTCGGGCTATGCCGTCTGAACGTTCGGTTTTCAGACGGTATGGCATCAGTGGGTCATGACCTGTTGCAGGAACTGCTTGGCGCGTTCGTGTTTCGGGTTGGTGAAAAACGCTTCCGGCGTTTCGTCTTCGAGGATTTTCCCTTTATCGACAAAAAGCACCCGGTCGGCAACTTCGCGGGCAAAACCCATTTCGTGGGTTACGCACATCATGGTCATGCCGCTTTCTGCCAAGTCTTTCATGACTTTTAATACCTCGCCGACCATTTCGGGGTCGAGTGCGGAGGTCGGTTCGTCAAACAACATCACGCGCGGTTCCATCGCCAACCCGCGCGCAATCGCCACGCGTTGCTGCTGGCCGCCGGAAAGTTGGGACGGGAAGGCGTCTTTTTTGTGTGCCAGTCCGACGCGTTCCAAAAGTTCCATCGCTTTTTTCTCCGCCTGTTCCGCATTTTGACCTTTAACCTTCATCGGTGCGAGGGTGATGTTTTCCAATACGGTCAGGTGGGGGTAGAGGTTGAAGCCTTGGAATACGAAGCCGACTTCTTCGCGGATTTTGTTCAAATCGGTTTTGGGGTCGGCAACGTTGACACCGTCCACCCAAATCTCGCCGCTTTCAATGCTTTCGAGCTGGTTGACGGTGCGGATGAGTGTGGATTTGCCGCTGCCCGAAGGCCCGCAGACGACGACCACTTCGCCTTTTTTGATTTCCAAGTTCACGCCGTTGATGACGTGCAGGTCTTTGAAATGTTTGTGTACGTTTTTGAATTTAATCATAGTGTCCATTCTTTTCAGGCAGTCTGAATCTGTCTGACTGATTAAGGGTAAAACTTATTCAAATCGGCAACCAATTTGGTTAACTCTTCCTGATTCGGCTTATTCATGCTCCGATAAACTTTGACGTAGCCTTTGTCGTTTTTCATATTCACGACATAGATGACGAAACGTGTGCCGTTGAATCCTTTTTCCGCATCGCAGGTGTAGTACGTCACACCCCTGCTTTCCGCTTTTTCCAGTACGCAGTCGTTTTTGCGGTAGCCTTGCTCCTTCGCTATCCAATCCCGCTCAAATGAAGCCCTGTACGCGTCCGGCACGCGGACTTGGTCGACCAATAAATCATGATCGGGATTTTGGGAATAACCGTAATGGAAAATGGCATTTGAACCGTTTAATTGCGCCTCCAGCATTTGATAACGCCGGTTTTGGAAAAACGCATCGTTCGGGTTCATGCAGGCAGTTAAAAGAAAAGTCAGGAGTGCGGCTGTGTATTTCATGGTTTGTTCACTCGGGCGGTTAAAAGAAAAGTCAGGGGTACGGTTGTGTATTTTATGGTTTATGCTTTTATAAACAGTTATAAACGGTTTCAATGCGGCTTGCCGGTAATTCAACGCACGAAATTCCGTTTGCACATCATATGGTTTTCAATATTGGCTTTGGCATCTTTTTCATCCCAAACCTGCAATTCCCACGGATAGTAGAAATTGCTGCTGTTTTTGAAATAAATGTGTATGCCGATATAGCCGCCCGCATCGCGCAAATATCAGTTTTTCAAGCCGTGTTCTGTTTTCCAGTCGTCAAGTTTTTCCAAAATTCCGACAACTGTTTCAGACGGCCAAATCAGCCGCGCGCCAGATAGCGGCTGATTTTATCATGTATGCTTTCTGCGGTTTTCACGCGGTAGAAAAAGTCTATGCCGCGCGTGTCGGCAAAGGCTAAATAATCGTTAACCGCTTCGTGCAAATTAAGGCGGTAAGACAAAATATGTTCGGTCGGAACGTTTTTGAGCGTGTGGCTCAAATTGATTTTCCGCACTTTGCCGGTTTCAAAATAATCCTGCGAATATTGTGCATGCAGGCGGTTGATTTCGCGGATTAAACGTTCGGTTTTTTGCAGGTTGCCTTCCATTTCCGCCACCTCTTTTCAGACGGCCTTGCCCGTCAAATAATTGCTCAACGCCACGTATTTTTCCGGCGCGATATGTTCGGCGCGGTCTTGCGGATTGATGCCGACTGTCTGCAAATCATCGTCGTCGGCAAGTTCTTTCAGGTTGTTGCGTATGGTTTTGCGACGTTGGTGGAAGGCGAGTTTCACGAGTTTGGCGAAATGCTCGAAATCGTCCGCCCTGCCGATGCGGTGTTTCACAGGAATCATACGGACGACGGCGGAATCCACTTTCGGCGCGGGGTCGAACGATTCGGGCGGTACGTCAATCAGCAGCTCCATATCGAAAAAATATTGCAGCATCACGCCCAAGCGGCCGTAGTCGTTGCTTTTCGGCGCGGCAATCATACGATCGACCACTTCTTTTTGCAGCATAAAGTGCATATCGGCGACATCGTCCGCCACTTCCGCCAGTTTGAACAGAAGCGGCGTGGAAATGTTGTAGGGCAGGTTGCCGACGATTTTCTTTTTGCCTGCGATGCCGTTGAAATCAAACTGCAATACATCGCCTTCGTGAATCACCAGTTTATCCGCAAACGGCAGCGTTTTCAGACGGCATACGATGTCGCGGTCGATTTCGACAACGTGCAGTCGGTTCAGTTTTTTCGCCAAAGGTTCGGTAATCGCCGCCAAACCCGGGCCGATTTCAATCACGACATCATCCGCCTGCGGGCGCACGGCGTTGACAATATCGCTGATAATCCGCGTGTCCTGCAAAAAATTCTGCCCGAAACGCTTGCGGGCTTTGTGTTCTTTCATCGTGTTTCCTTTTCGGTTGAAACCCCGCCCTTTAGGGCGGTAGAATCAGACTCTATTTGGGAGGGGCGTAACTCCTTCCAAATCAGGATGGCACATAGGGCGGTGCTTTATGTGTCGTCCTGTGTGTTGAAACATAAATGTGTTTACAGTATCCGTTTGATGTCGGCATTGTAACCGAAAACGGCAGGGCGTGATAATGCTGTTTGAAGGCTTGCCGTGTTTGGCGGTTTGGTGCAAAAACCGGCTGTCTGCCGTTTTGCCTGTTGGAGGATTGAACGTGTCTGAAAATATGCTTGAAATCGAAACCCATCCCTTCGATCCCGTGTTGCCGCCGAAGGCTGCGGTCATGATGATGGGGACGTTTCCGCCCAAGGAAGACAAACGCGCGATGCAGTTTCATTATCCGAATTTCCAAAACGATATGTGGCGCGTTTACGGGCTGGTGTTTTTCGGCGATGCGGATTATTTCAAAGTGCCGTCCAACGGGGAGGCTGCGCACTCTGAAAAAGCGTTTGACGCGGAGAAAATCAAAACGTTTTTGCACGAACGGGGGATTGCGTCCTGCCCGACCGTGTTGAAGGCGGTACGTCAGCACGGCAATGCGTCCGACAAGTTTTTAAAGGTAGTCGAAACCGTCGATTTGGCGGCAGTGTTGGCGAAAATACCAGACTGCCGCCATATTTGTACGACAGGCGGCAAGGCGACGGAAATCCTGCTCGATATTCAGGGCGGCGGCATTAAAATGCCGAAAACGGGCGAAACCGTGCCGTTTCCGTTTGCCGGACGGGATTTGACGCTGACGCGCCTGCCTTCGACTTCGCGTGCCTATCCTTTGAGTTTGGTGAAAAAAGCGGCGGCGTATCGGGCGTTTTTCGAAATGGCGGGCTTGTGTGAAAAGCAGTTATAATTGCCGGCAATTTCCCGTTCAGACGGCATGTTTGAAAAAACGGAAATGCCGTCTGAAAACCTGAAGTACAAGGAAGAATCCGATGAAGAATTACCACGCGCCCGACGAGAAGGGCTTTTTCGGCGAACACGGCGGGCTGTTCGTATCCGAGACCCTGATTCCCGCTTTGAAAGAGCTGGAACAGGCCTACAACGAAGCGAAAAACGATCCTGAATTTTGGGCGGAGTTCCGCCGCGATTTGAAACATTATGTCGGCAGGCCCAGCCCCGTTTACCACGCCGCGCGGTTGTCCGAACATCTGGGCGGCGCGCAAATCTGGTTGAAGCGCGAAGACTTGAACCACACCGGCGCGCACAAGGTAAACAACACCATCGGTCAGGCATTGCTTGCCCGCCGTATGGGTAAAAAACGCGTCATCGCCGAAACCGGCGCGGGTCAGCACGGCGTGGCTTCCGCCACCGTCGCCGCCCGCTTCGGCATGACTTGCGACGTGTACATGGGCTCGGACGACATCCAGCGCCAAATGCCCAACGTGTTCCGCATGAAATTATTGGGCGCAAACGTGGTCAGCGTCGACAGCGGCAGCCGCACGCTGAAAGACGCGATGAACGAAGCCATGCGCGAATGGGTTGCCCGCGTGGACGACACGTTCTACATCATCGGCACCGCCGCCGGCCCCGCGCCGTATCCCGAAATGGTGCGCGATTTCCAATGCGTCATCGGCAATGAAGCCAAAGAACAAATGTTGGAAGCCATCGGCCGCCAACCCGACGTTGCCGTTGCCTGCGTGGGTGGTGGCTCAAACGCCATCGGTTTGTTCTACCCCTATATCGAAGAAGAAAACGTACGTTTGGTCGGCGTGGAAGCCGGCGGTTTGGGCGTGGATACCCCCGACCACGCCGCGCCGATTACCAGCAAAGCCCCCATCGGCGTATTGCACGGCTTCCGCAGCTACCTGATGCAGGACGAAAACGGTCAAGTCTTGGGGACACACTCCGTTTCCGCAGGCTTGGACTACCCCGGCATCGGCCCGGAACACAGCCATTTGAACGACATCAACCGCGTGGAATACACCGTCGCCAAAGACGACGAAGCACTCGAAGCCTTTGATTTGCTCTGTCGTTTTGAGGGCATTATTCCTGCGCTGGAATCCAGCCATGCCGTTGCTTGGGCGGTGAAAAATGCGCCGAAAATGGGCAAAGACCAGGTGATTCTGGTCAACCTCTCCGGTCGCGGCGACAAAGACATTAATACCGTGGCGAAACTCAAAGGTATTAAACTGTAACCTTGTCCGTCTGATAAAAATGCCGTCTGAAGCCTGAGTTCAGACGGCATTTTTACGAACTTTCCTTTATGACGGTTTTTCGGATTTGCTTTATTATCCGTTTATTTTTGAAATATAGGGAGTGGGGAGACGTGTTCCGTCGTTGGTTTTTGCCGTGTTGGGTTGTCGGCGTGGCAGCTTCGTTCGCACTGCCGGTTGTACCGCATTGGCTGTTTTGGTTGGCGGCTTTTGCGGTTTTTGCTGTGTCTGCAAGGCGGTTTGGATTTGCCGGTTTGATGTTGTGTGTTTTGGCGGGTGCTGCCTACGGTGTGTTCAGGACGGAGGCGGCATTGTCTTCCCAATGGCGGGCGGAGGTGGTTTCGGGTGTGCCGTTAACGGTGGAAGTGGCAGATATGCCGAGTTCGGACGGGCGGAGCGTCCGTTTTGCGGCAAAGGCCGTAGACAGCGAGGGACGGCGGTTTGACTTGTTGCTGTCTGATTATAAGCAACGTGAGTGGACGGTCGGGAGCAAGTGGCGGATAACGGCGCGCGTGCGCCCTGTCGTAGGAGAATTGAACCTGAGGGGACTGAACCGTGAGGCGTGGGCATTATCCAACGGGATAGGCGGCGTGGGGACGGTCGGTGCGGACAGGGTTTTGCTGCATGACGGAAGCGGTTGGGGGATTGCGGTTTGGCGCAGCCGCATCAGCCGCAATTGGCAGCAGGCGGATACGGACGGCGGGCTTTCAGACGGCATTGGGCTGATGCGCGCGTTGAGTGTGGGCGAACAGTCGGCATTGCGCCCCGAATTGTGGCAGGCGTTCCGACCGTTGGGGCTGACTCATCTGGTCAGTATCTCGGGTTTGCACGTTACGATGGTGGCGGTACTGTTTGCGTGGCTGGCGAAGCAGCTGCTTGCCTGTTCCCCACGCCTTCCTGCCCGGCCGCGCGTGTGGGTTTTGGCGGCGGGGTGTGCGGGCGCGCTGTTTTACGCGCTGCTTGCCGGTTTTTCCGTGCCGACGCAGCGCAGTGTTTTGATGTTGGCGGCGTTTGCGTGGGCGTGGCGCAGGGGAAGATTGTCGGCGTGGGCGACGTGGTGGCAGGCGTTGGCGGCGGTGCTGCTGTTCGACCCTTTGGCGGTTTTGGGTGTGGGGACTTGGCTGTCTTTCGGTTTGGTGGCGGCACTGATATGGGCGTGTTCGGGGCGTTTGCACGAGGGGAAACGGCAAACTGCTTTGCGCGGGCAGTGGGCGGCTTCGGTGTTGTCGGTGGTTTTGCTCGGTTATCTGTTTGCTTCGCTGCCTTTAATCAGCCCTTTGGTCAATGCGGCAGCGATTCCGTGGTTTTCTTGGGTATTGACGCCGCTGGCGTTGCTGGGTTCGGTTTTTCCGTTTGAGCCGCTTCAGCAGGCGGGGGCATTTTGGGCGGAATACACTTTGCGGTTTTTGGTGTGGCTTGCCGATGTGTCGCCCGAGTTTGCCGTTGCCACCGCACCTTTGCCGCTGTTGGTTTTGGCGGTGTGTGCCGCTTTGATGTTGCTGCTGCCGCGCGGCTTGGGTTTGCGTCCGTGGGCAGTGTTGCTGTTGGCAGGGTTTGTGTTTTACCGTCCGCCCGGCGTGCCGGAAAATGAGGCTGCGGTTACGGTTTGGGATGCGGGGCAGGGCTTGTCAGTGTCGGTTCAGACGGCAAATCATCATCTTTTGTTTGACACCGGAACTGCATCGGCGGCGCAGACGGGGATTGTGCCGAGTTTGAATGCGGCGGGTGTCCGCCGTTTGGACAAGCTGGTTCTGTCGCATCACGACAGCGACCACGACGGCGGTTTTCAGGCAGTCGGCAAGATACCGAACGGCGGGATTTATGCCGGACAGCCGGAATTTTATGAGGGGGCGCGGCATTGTGCGGAACAGCGTTGGCAATGGGACGGCGTGGATTTCGAGTTTTTGATGCCGTCTGAACGCAAAAACATCGATGATAATGGGAAAAGTTGTGTTTTGCGTGTTGTGGCCGGCGGTGCGGCTTTGCTGGTAACCGGAGATTTGGATATGAAGGGCGAGGAAAGCCTGGTCGGCAAGTATGGAGGCAACCTGTACAGCCAGGTGTTGGTGTTGGGACATCACGGCAGCAATACGTCCTCGTCGGGCGTGTTCCTCAATGCCGTCTCGCCCGAATATGCCGTTGCTTCAAGCGGTTATGCCAACGCCTACAAACATCCGACCGAAGCGGTACAGAACCGTGTCCGCGCACACGGCATCAAACTGCTGCGTACCGATTTGTCGGGCGCGCTGCAATTCGGCTTGGGACGCGGCGGCGTGAAGGCTCAACGTTTGAGAGGGTATAAATTCTATTGGCAGAAAAAACCGTTTGAGTGAATGGGAAGGCTGGTGCCGGAACGGAAAATGTCGTCTAAAAGGACTTCAGACGGCATTTTGGCGTTAACGCCGGTTCGTGCCGGCAAGGCATATCGTTTGATTTTCAGTGTGCGTCAAAAACAGAAAGGGCATTGCCGTTAACGGTAGGGAGAACCGTTGGGTGAGCGGAAAGGTTTGCGCCGGAACATAAAATGCCGTCTGAAACGGATTCAGACGGCATTTCGAGGATGGGCTTAATGCCAGTAACGCCACCAAGGCATATCGTCGGGCTGCCAGGCGTGCGTCAAAAACGGGCTTTTCGGAAAGTTGGCTTCCAAAACGCGGTGTGTGTCGGCGGCAAGCTGCGGTTTACCGAGTTTTTGGTAGGCAAGTTCCAATATGGCCAGTGATTCTTCGACATAGCGTGTATTTTGATAGCTGCCGATAATTTTTTGGGCGCGGTTGGCGGCGGCGATATATGCGCCGCGTTTCATGTAGTAACGCGCTACCGACATTTCATTGCCGCCCAAAGCATCGACCAGTTTGATCATGCGTGCGGTCGCATCAGCGGCGTATTTGCTGTTCGGGAAGCGTTGGACGAGTTCCGCAAACGCTTGGTACGCTTCGCGGTTGGCTTTCGGGTCGCGGTCGGACCAGTCTTGCGAGGCCAGTTTGTTCAAGAAAGACTGATCTTCGTTGAACAGTACCAAACCGCGCAGGTATAGCGCGTAGTCCATATTCGGGTGTTGCGGGTGAAGGCGGCGGAAGCGTTCGATTGCCGCCAGAGCTTTGTCTTTTTCATCGTCTTTATAATAGGCGTATGCGGTATCCAGTTGGGATTGCTGGGCATGGCGGCTGGTAGGGAAGCGCGATTCCAAGATTTCGTATAATTTGACAGCTCGCGTATAATTGCTGCTGTTCAGCTCGTCCTGGGCTTCGGCATAGAGTTTTTCCACACTCCAGTCTTGGGTAATCTGGGCATCTTTATCTACCGTACCTTTGGTGGCACAGGCACTCAGTGCCAAACCTAATGAAACCGTTAAAAGAATTTTTTTCATGCAGAATACTTCCTTTGATAATGAATCCGATTATAGCGATGATTCAGACTTTGTGTCAGCCCCGGAAACCGAAAACTGTATTTGTCTGACTGTTCCGCTCGAGCTTGCCGGCGGGCGGTTGGATGCGGTATTGGCAAAACTTCTGCCAGACTATTCGCGCAGCCGGTTGACATCATGGATTAGAGAAGGCGCGGTTATTGTAAACGATAAACCTTCGCAACCCAAAGACAAAATGATAGGCGGTGAGCAAATCCGTGTAACCGTCCGCCCGAGTGAGGAGAATCTGGCATTCATGCCGGAGCCTATGGATTTGGATATTGTTTACGAAGACGATACCGTCATCGTTGTCAACAAACCGGCCGGACTGGTGGTGCATCCGGCGGCGGGCAACTGGACGGGGACGCTGCTCAACGGCCTGTTGGCGCATTGCCCCGAGCTGTCCCAAATTCCGCGTGCAGGCATCGTCCACCGCCTCGACAAGGAAACCAGCGGCCTGATGGTGGTCGCCAAAACCCTGCCGGCGCAAAATTCCCTTGTGCGGCAGCTTCAAGAGCGCACGGTCAAACGCATCTACCGCGCCGTCGCCAACGGCATCGTCCCCTTTGACGGCAAAATTGAAACCCAAATCGGACGCGATCCGCACAACCGCCTGAAAATGGCGGTGGTCAAATTCGGCGGCAAGCCTGCCGTAACCCACGTCAAAGTGTTGGAACGCTATCTTGCCCACAGCTATATCGAATGTTCGCTCGAAACGGGCAGGACGCACCAAATCCGCGTCCATATGCGCGAAGCCAACCATCCGCTTGCTGCCGACCCGGTTTACGGCAACCTGCGCCACCCGTGCGGCGACACGGTGAAAGAAGCCGTTAAAAGTCTGGGCGCGCGTCAGGCATTGCACGCCTACCGCTTGAGTTTCGTCCATCCGGAAAGCGGCGAAACCGTTTCGTTTGAAGCCCCGATTCCGGACGACATATATCATTTGTTATCCGTCCTCCGTCTTGAAGCCGGTTTGGATTCGTCTTTGAGCAATGAAGAGGAATGGCAGGACAAATTCGGCGCGGACGACGACGATGATTGGAACGAAGACGACTATGATGTCAAAGTGGTTTATGTAAGGGAGTGAGGCGGCTTGAAAGGCGGGGCGAACGCAGGCAGCCGGACAATCGTCCCTGCCGATTTTAAACAAAGGCCGTCTGAAAGGGTCGGGTAGAAACCGCCGGTTTCGTTTGCCCCGTTCAGACGGTATTATGATGAAAGGCGTTTAGGGTTTTTTATGTTTACCGGCTTTGGCCGCCCAATAAGTTGCCAGCAGCGAGCCGGAGATATTGTGCCACACGCTGAACAATGCGCCCGGAACGGCAACAACCGGCGCGGCGGCAAAGTGTGCGGCGGCAAGCGCGGCGGCCAGGCCCGAGTTTTGCATACCGACTTCGATGGCCAGCGTTTTTTGTGCATCATAAGGCAGGCCGGTCCATTTGGCGGCAAAGAAGCCGAGCAGGTAGCCGATGCCGTTGTGGAGTACGACAACCGTAAAAATCAGCAGGCCACTTTCCATAATCTTGCCTTTGCTTGCCCCGACTACCGCGCCGATAATCAGCACGATGGCGGCAACGGAAACCAGCGGCAGCGTATCGGTCAGCTTTTCGGTTTTACTGCCCAAAACCTTATGGACAATCAAACCCAAAACAATGGGGAGCAAAACCATTTTGACGATGGACATCAACATACCGGCCGCTTGGATTTCCAGCATTTCACCGGCAAGCATCAGGAAGATGGCGGGAGTCAGCAATGGGGAAATCAGGGTGGAAACAGACGTAACGGCAACCGACAAAGCCACATTGCCACGCGCCAGATAGGTCATCACATTGGAAGCCGTACCGCCCGGGCAGCAGCCGACCAAAATCACGCCGACCGCGATTTCGGCAGGCAGGTTCAACAGTTTGGACAGCAGCCAGGCGGTTGCCGGCATAATGGCGAATTGAGCGATTACGCCGATGATGACAGCTTTGGGATGTTTGAACAAAATATCGAAGTCGGAAGGTTTGAGCGTCAAACCCATACCGAACATAATAATGCCCAACAGCCAAGGAATATAAGGTCCGGCCCATTTGAAGGTGTCGGGCGCGAAAAAAGCGGCAGTGGCAAAGAGCGCGGCCCAGAGGGAAAATGTTTTTCCGATAAAGCTGCTAATTTTACTGAGGATATTCATAATAATGCGTTGCGTGTTTGTTTTTAAGGGAAGGCAAGCATACACGCCTTAACCTTAATTTGCAAAATGACCGCGCCTAAACAATGCCGTCTGAAAGTGGAGATTGGTTTTCAGACGGCATCACCCGAGAGGTGTCGGAAATGGACTTTATCCCCATTCCTTTTCGGTTGAAACCCGTCTGTTTATGGCGATAGAATCTAATCGGAGGGCAGTCTCGTTCGGGCAACACGCAGTGCGGTGCTTGATGTGCCGTCCTCTGTTGAAACATATAAAGCTCGGAGAAAGTATAGTGGATTAAATTTAAACCAGTGCGGCGTTGCCTCGCCTTAGCTCAAAGAGAACGATTCTCTAAGGTGCTGAAGCACCAAGTGAATCGGTTCCGTACTATTTGTACTGTCTGCGGCTTCGTCGCCTTGTCCTGATTTAAATTTAATCCACTATATATAAGGGCATCATTCCCGCACCTGCAAGAATCCGAATCCGAACGTTTGAACAATTGAAAGCAATCCCGAATCTCCGGATTCCCGCCTGTGCGGGAATGACGAAAAAACAAGCATCCATTTGCCCCGAAGGCAGTTAATCAACCCTTTCCGCCACACACCTATTCCAATATCCAATGAAAACCATCACAGAAACCCTAAATCTTGCCCCGAAAGGCAAAAACTTCCTGACCGCCGATTGGCCCGCTCCCGCCAATGTGAAAACCCTGATTACCACGCGCAACGGCGGCGTGAGCCAAGGTGCGTATCAGAGTTTGAACCTCGGTACGCACGTCGGCGACAATCCCGAAGCCGTGCGCCGCAACCGCGAAATCGTGCAACAGCAGGTCGGATTGCCCGTTGCCTACCTCAATCAAATCCACAGTACCGTCGTCGTCAACGCTGCCGAAGCGTTGGGCGGCACACCCGATGCGGATGCTTCCGTGGACGACACGGGTAAAGCCGTCTGTGCCGTGATGACCGCCGACTGCCTGCCCGTTCTATTTTGCGACAGGGCAGGTACGGCGGTTGCCGCCGCACACGCGGGCTGGCGCGGTTTGGCGGGCGGCGTATTGCAAAACACCATTGCCGCGATGAAGGTTCCGCCCGTCGAAATGATGGCGTATCTCGGCCCCGCCATCAGTGCGGATGCGTTTGAAGTCGGACAGGATGTGTTTGATGCGTTCTGCACGCCCGTGCCCGAAGCCGCCGCCGCATTTGAAGGCATAGGCGGCGGCAAATTCCTTGCCGACCTTTACGTGCTCGCCCGCCTGATTCTGAAGCGCGAAGGCGTGGGCGGCGTATACGGCGGCACGCATTGTACGGTTTTGGAACGGGATACTTTCTTTTCCTACCGCCGCGACGGAGCGACAGGGCGTATGGCGAGCCTGATTTGGCTGGACGGCAATGCCGTCTGAACACGCCGCTGATATAATCTACCGACTTTGTGCTTTTGAGAAAGGCAAGCTATGAACAAACTGTTTCTTACTGCCGCAGTGCTGATGCTGGGCGCGTGCGGTTTCCACCTGAAAGGTGCAGACGGCATTTCTCCGCCGCTGACCTACCGGAGCTGGCACATCGAAGGCGGACAGGCATTGCGGTTTCCTTTGGAAACCGCGCTGTATCAGGCTTCGGGCAGGGTGGACGATGCTGCCGGCGCGCAGATGACCCTGCGTATAGACAGCGTTTCCCAAAACAAGGAAACCTACACCGTTACCCGCGCGGCGGCAATCAACGAATATCTTTTAATCTTGACGGTTGAAGCGCAGGTATTGAAACGCGGCGAGCCGGTCGGCAAACCGATGACCGTGTCCGTCCGCCGCGTCCTTGCCTATGCCGACAACGAAATCTTGGGCAAACAGGAAGAAGAGGCGGTGTTGTGGGCGGAAATGCGGCAGGATGCCGCCGAACAGATTGTCCGCCGCCTGACCTTTCTGAAGGCGGAATGACGTGGCGGCACATATCGGACGCATCGACACGGACGTGCCTTTGAAACCTCTGTACGTCATCCACGGCGAGGAAGAACTGTTGCGTATCGAGGCATTGGACGCATTGAGAGCGGCGGCAAAGGAACAGGGCTACCTCAACCGCGAAGCCTATACCGCCGATGCGTCTTTCGATTGGAAAGAACTGCTGCAAACCGCAGGCAGTGCGGGTCTGTTTGCCGATTTGAAGCTGTTGGAACTGCATATCCCTAACGGCAAGCCCGGCAAAACCGGCGGCGAGGCGTTGCAGGATTTTGCCGCCCGACTGCCGGAAGATACGGTAACGCTGGTTTTACTGCCCAAACTGGAGAAAACCCAGCTCCAGTCCAAATGGTTTGCAGCATTGGCGGCAAAGGGGGAAGTGTGGGAAGCCAAACCGGTCGGCGCGGCGGCTTTGCCCCAATGGATACGCGGACGGCTGGACAAAATCGGTTTGGGTATCGAGGCAGATGCATTGGCACTGTTTGCCGAGCGCGTGGAAGGCAATCTGCTGGCGGCACGTCAGGAAATCGACAAGCTTGGGCTGCTGTATCCGAAAGGACATACCGTCAATATCGATGAGGCGCAAACCGCCGTTGCCAATGTTGCCCGCTTTGACGTTTTTCAGCTTGCCGGCGCATGGATGAAGGGTGATGTGCCGCGCGTATGCAGGTTGTTGGACGGATTGCAGGAGGAAGGTGAAGAACCGGTGCTGCTTCTGTGGGCGGTTGCCGAAGACGTGCGGACGCTGATCCGGCTTGCTGCCGCCCTGAAACAGGGGCAGAGCATCCAATCCGTCCGCAACAGCCTCAGGCTTTGGGGCGACAAACAGACGCTCGCACCGCTTGCGGTCAAGCGGATTTCCGTCGTCCGCCTGCTTGACGCGCTTAAAACCTGCGCCCAAATCGACCGAATCATCAAAGGCGCGGAAGACGGCGATGCGTGGGCGGCGTTCAAACAGCTTGTCGTGTCGCTGGCGGAATAAGGCGGTAATCCCCAAAATCCGAAAATACGGTAAAATGCCGTCAATCCCGATAAATATTTGTCAACCTGTCCGAAACCGTTTCAGACGGCATGACTACCTCAATAAAGGAATATCAACCCTATGGACAATAAAACCAAACTGCGCCTCGGCGGTCTGATTCTGCTGACCACCGCCGTTTTAAGCCTGATTATCGTGCTCATCGTCGACTCCTGGCCGCTCGCCATCCTGATTGCCGCCGTCATCGTCGCCGCCGCTGCGGGCGGCTTTGTTTGGACATCCCGCCGACAGCAACGCCAGTTTATCGAACGCTTGAAAAAATTCGACATTGATCCCGAAAAAGGCAGAATCAACGAGGCAAACCTGCGCCGTATGTACCACAGCGGCGGACAACACCAAAAAGATGCGATTACCCTGATCTGCCTGTCGCAAAAATGTTCGGTGGACGAGGCGCACGCCATGTTCAAAAAACGTCCGACCCGTCAGGAAATCAATCAAATGGCGGCAAAACAGTCGCGCGGCCAGAAGCGTCCGCACCGTTAACCGCCGCAAGGCATCTTTGCACAAATGCCGTCTGAAGCCTGTTGGCGTTTCAGACGGCATATTCCGATTGAAAAGATGATGACACTGAAAACCGCCCCGCTCAAACGCCGCTTTGCCGCCATGCTGTATGAGATGCTGCTGGTTGGTGCGGCAACCTGTTTGGCAGCATTGCTTGCCGGTATCGCCGCCATTTTCCTCAATCCTGTTTCTACCCTGCTTTCCGCCTTGGTAACCAGTATCCTGATAATGGGTTCGTGGTGGGTGTATTTCCGCACCAACTGGCACGGACAGGGGCAGACTTTGGCAATGAGGACATGGAAAATCGGTTTGTGCGATGTTAACGGTATGCAGCCGTCTTTGCACCTGCTGCGTCTGCGCTTTATTTGGGCGTGCATATTCATTGTCTTCATTCCTATGCTTGCTTATGCCGGATTGCGCCACTTCCTCGGCATTCCACCCAAGGGCGCAGCCGGCGCGGCATTGGTTTGGCTGATTTTGCCGTGGGGGTTCGCCCTGCTGAATCCCGATCGGCAGTTTCTGTATGATTTTCTTGCAGGAACAAGATTGGTGGAGGTCAAAGGAAAGCCCTAAGCCTTTATACCGCAAAGGTTTCAACCTGAAAAAATGCCGTCTGAAAGGGCTTTCAGACGGCATTTGGTTATCGGGAAAACCGATTATTCGATATTTTGCACTTGTTCCCGCATCTGCTCGATTAAGACTTTCAGTTCGACCGAGGCTCGGGTGCATTCGGCGGCAATGGATTTGCTGCCCAAAGTGTTGGCTTCGCGGTTTAATTCCTGCATCAGGAAGTCCAGCCGTTTGCCGCTGCTGCCTTTGTGTTCGGTAACGATGCGGCGTACTTCGTCGATATGCGTGCGCAGGCGGCTAAATTCTTCGTCGATGTCGGATTTTTGAATAAAGAGGGCAAATTCCTGTTGCAGCCTGTCATTATTGATGTCTCCGACTGCTTCGACGAGGCGCAAGCAGATTTTTTCTTTATGCGCTTCCACCAGCGCGGGGAAGATTTCGCCCAATGCCCCGATGATTTCTTCCATAGCCTCAAGGCGTTGCAGCAGGTGCTCGCCCAATTTTTTCCCTTCGCGCCGGCGTGTGGCGGTAAAGTCCTTCAGTGCCGAATCGGTCAAATCGGCAATAACCTTTGCCAATGCGTCCGTATTTTCCCTTTGGCTTGCCAATACGCCCGGAAAGCGCAAAATATCGGCAACGCCCAGTTTTGCCAAATCATAATGCTTGCGGAGGTCTTTGTTGATTTCGGCAAGCTGTCCGACCAGATCGCGATTCAGTTCCAAAGACTGATTGCCGTTTTCCGCATCTTGAATTTGAATTTTGCATTCGACTTTGCCGCGCGCGATATGGGATGAAATTTTCTCGCGGATACCGCTTTCCAAATGGCGCAAATCATCCGGCATCCTGATTTGAATGTCCAAAAAGCGGTGGTTGACGGCGCGGATATCGAGGTTGATGCGTTTGCTGCCGCACTCTGCCGCCGCGTTGGCAAAGCCGGTCATGCTGTGGATGTGGGTCGTCATATTGTCTTCCAAATTCCGTTAAAACAGTATCGAATATATCATATCTGCCCGCACGCCGGCGTTGAGGGGCGGAAAAATTAATGTTTGAAGGCGCACATATGAAAACCCGTGCCTTTGTTTGCCCGAGGGGCGTAATGTCCGAAAACGGATTGGGAAACAGCGGTCGGAGACGGGGATGACGGCAAAGATGATTTTTTCAAGCTGCTGGCTGCAAATGCCGATTTATGCGGGGCTGATTGCGGTTCGGGCGGTTTATGCCTATGCATTTTTGAAATCCCTGTGGAACTTGGCAACCGAAGCGGGTGTTTTGGATGCGAACGCCATTATGTCGGCAGTGTCGAACCTGATTGATGCGGCGATGATTGCCGAGCTGATGACGATGGTTCTGACGGGAGTGCGAAACCTTTGCCTCCTGCCTGCGGATCGGCAGACATTCCGACCGACCGGAATGTCGGGCAACGTGAATGTTTCGGTTTTTGAAGTGGGTCTGCCGCTGCCGATTATCGGCATTTCGCCCGTCCGTCTGCTGCAAACGTTCATCAACGCGGGTAATGTGTCGGAAAAGCAAGCGATGCGGCAGTGCCCGATTCATCCGTGTTTCCCCGTTCCGGCAATGGCGTTGACGGATAAAATCGCGTATGGTGTGCATCGGTGTCCCTATGGAAAACCCCCGCCAAGCCGTCTAGGTAGGGGTTTTTCGCAATTTCCTTAACGGTCGGGCATCCTGCTTTCGTGGCAGTAGGGTTTAGGTTTGCCCGAGGGGTGCAACCTTTTACAAATCAGGGTGGCATACCTGAAAAACACCTTCAACAAAAAAAAGCGGTACAAAGCGAGCTGGATTTACAAAGAACCGTCAGCCAAGATTTTAGTAAAAATGTTCAACAAGCCAATACCGAGATTAACCAACATTTAGACAAACTCAAAGCAGACAAAGAAGCAGCCGAAACAGCAGCAGCCGAGGCATTAGCCAATGGCGATATGGAATCTGCCAAACGCAAAGCCCATGAAGCTCAAGATGCGGCAGCAAAAGCAGATAATTGGCAACAAGGCAAAGTCATTCTCAACATGTTAGCCTCGGGCTTGGCTGCGCCGACCCAAAGCGGAGCGGGCATCGCTGCGGCTACCGCATCGCCGGCCGTATCGTATGCGATTGGACAGCACTTTAAAGATTTAGCCGGTCAAAACGCGAATGGCAAACTAACCGCCAGTCAAGAAACCGCACACGTTCTTGCCCACGCGGTATTAGGAGCAGCGGTTGCCGCAGCAGGAGACAACAATGCTCTAGCAGGAGCATTGAGTGCTGGTGGGTCGGAAGCGGCTGCGCCTTACATCAGCAAATGGTTATATGGCAAAGAAAAAGGAAGCGACTTAACGGCGGGAGAGAAAGAGACTGTAACAGCGATTACAAACTTATTGGGTACGGCTACGGGTGCGGCAGTCGGCAACAGCGCAACAGATACGGTGCAAGGCAGCCTGAATGCGAAGAGTGCGGTGGGGAATAATGGTATTTTGGATAGAGATGGGTTTACCCCTGATGAAAGAATACAAAGAGACTTTTTATCCTCATGTATAAAATTATCTTCTCGGCAAGAATGCCAAAAGCGTTTTGAACAAAACCAACAAGAAAATATTAAAGTAATAACTTTATTCATGGTTGACTTTGTTCCAGTAATTGGGGATATGAAAGGGTTTGCAGAAGCAAAAACAAAAGGAGATTATTTTTTGCCGCAATGGGAGTTATTCCCCTATATGGAGATGCTCTCAAAAAAGTGCATCAAGCTGAAAAAGCATATGAAGCAGCAAAAGCAGCAGGCAATACCCAAAAGATGGTTGAAGCTATGCAAGATGCGCGTAAAGGCGCTGATTTACCTTATGAACCACAAAAAATTAGAACGGAACTAGAAAAAAGATATGGGGCAGAAAATATTACATCTACAACAGTCCCTCGTAAACCACAACAGAGTGTAAACAATCAAAATAAATCTGATTATACTTCAACTGTTACCTCCAATTTAAGTGGAAAATCAGTTCGTGTAGATTATAAAGACCCTGTTTCAGGGAAAAGTTTGGTAGCTAATATTGCTTATGATAGCCGTGGTTTGCCTATTTTCGATAATGTAGCGAAATTTACCACACGATTAGATACTTCTTTATCAACTACCGGACAAATGAGAGCGGCTACAAGAAGCTTGCGAGATGCAATAGAAAAGGGGGTAATTCCTAAATCAAATTTTACTAGCACACAGTTAGAAGATATTATGGCTGGAAAACGGACTATTAATGGATATATTTGGCATCATAATGCACAAAGTGCACCAAATAATATGCAGCTAGTACCGTTGGAAATACATGATGCAGTTAGACATACTGGTCAAAATGCATTAAAAAAGGACGTTAATCAAGGAAATGAATAATGAAAAAATTAAATATCTGGAGAGATGAAGGAAAAGTTTCTACTTCAATCATTGAAAAATTTGCAGAAAATTTAGGTGTAACATTCCCTAGATCGTATATATATTTGATAAGTGAACATGATTATTTATATCCCGAAGAAGATTGTTTTATTTTTATTGATAATGATAAAAACACAGATAACAGAAATATTTTATTTTTAGGATATAAAAAAGATGCCTCCAGTCATGAAAATATCTATACCTATTCATGCATTGATGATGAATATGGCTATGGAAACCAAGTTGTTGCATTTGGAATAAGTGCAAATGGCGATTATATTTGTTTTGATTACCGTAAAAATTCAAGTAATCCATCCATCGTACTTATGTATCATGATGAATTTTACGAAGATGAACTAGGTAATACCAAGATGATTACAGTTCCCATCGCACCTGATTTCGATAGTTTTATAGATAAACTTTATCAAGATGTAGATTAACTGGCACTACTAGCCAGCATAGCCTGTGTAACCAACCAAAAAAGTGAAATGGTAGGATGTGCATTCATGCACACGCGGTTTTGGTTTCTCTGAACTCGGTTTCAGGCTGCCTTAAAACCACTTACCTACTTTTTTGTTTTAACTAATCGCAATCCTAAATTATGCCCACAAACCCACCTCTAAACCTCCTCTCCCCCAAGCTATTTTCCAATGAACCATGGAACGAAAGCTAAGTACTCAGTGTCATCACATGGCTGTGGTATCAATCCCCCATGCATCGCCAAGTGCCTATTGCCGGATGCCGGCTTATGTGTTGCCTATGTAAAAAAAGAAAATCAACTCACCGGAAAAACCAAGCAAAAGGAAATAAGCAATGGATACGAATAACTATGACAAAATTATGCCTTTTAAGCCTGAAAACAGAGAAAGTGAGCTAAAAATCGCCGTAAGATTCCAACGAAGATTGATACCATCAAAAATTGTATATTTTTATACAGGTTTTACGGGATTATTGGCTTTTTTACAGAAATATCAAATTCTTCATATCTCTAACTTCAATAAATTAATGGATTGGCTCATGCTGTTATTTGTATTGCTCGGTGTATATAGTGTGATTTCTACAGTTTTTTTAACTATTTGCCCCTATTGCCACAGATTTCAAAAACAGTTTAATGGAAAAGTAATCAGTGTCGATAATCAAGAAATAGCCTGCAATCAAGGAGTAGTTCCATTTATTCATTATTGTAATCGATGCAACGCCCCACTTTCACCAAAAGCAGTAACAGATTATTATGAAAAGAAAGCGTGAACGTACAATGAATAGAGTAAATAATGGTAAATAAAACATGGTTACGATTAAAAGTAAAATTAGGAGAGTTTTGTCTTGGGGCTATTCCTTTATTGATTATTTTGTTTTATTTTGGAGATACTAATGAAAAAAATGATGGTGAGATTGGAATAGCTAAAATCAAGCAAACCCATGCAACTAATTTTATCTCTGATATATCGAGAAGAATGGGATCTGCAACATGGGATTTGGGTAAGCCACGTATCAATCAAAGTAATGAATTTAAGTTTTCTAATGGAAAAATTAGATTTCTGCAATGTTCTCCTAATACTAAACATAATATAGAGCAGGTATTTGAGCAATACCGCTATTTAATAATTAAAGAACATAAAACCTTTGGAAAATATTTTTGCATTGATAACAATATTGTTATAAACATAGATTCGTTTGGGAATGGCTGTGATTTATTCTTTTCAATTCAATGGGATAAGTTATATTCAAATTGTTCTGAAATACTCTTGGATTTAGATTAGGCCAGCGTAGCCTGTGCAACCAACCAAAAATGTGAAATGGTAGGGTGTAATTTATGCATACGCGGTTTTGGTTCTGGTTTCGCTGAACTCCGTTTCAGGCTGCTTTAAAACTACCCACCTACCTTTTGGATGTGCCTGATACGGTTCCGCGTGTTGCAAAATGCCGCCCGTTTCAAACCGCTTCGGCTGCTTCGGTCAGGAAACCGCGCAGTTTCTGCATGGCTTTTGCTTCGATTTGGCGGATGCGTTCGGCAGATACGCCGTATTCGGCGGCAAGCTGGTGCAGCGTCAGTCCGCCGTCGTCTTGAAGCCAGCGGCTTTCCACAATGCGGCGACTCCTGTCGTCCAATTGCGCCAAGGCGTTTTGCAGGCCTTCGGTTTGCAGGGCGTAATGCGCCTGTTTGGACAGTTGGCGGCTCGGTTCGGAATCGTGGTCGGCAAGCCAGTCGATGGGGGCGAAACTGTCCTCGTCGTCGCTGTTGTCTGCCATGATGGCGATGTCGTGTCCCGTCATGCGCTGTTCCATTTCCAGAACTTCGGAAAGTTTGACACCCAAGTCGTCGGCAATGCTTTGCGCTTCTTTGGGGGATAGGGCGTTGAGGTTTTTACGCATACTGCGTAAATTGAAAAACAGCTTGCGTTGCGGCTTGGTGGTGGCAACGCGGACCAAACGCCAGTTTTTCAGGATAAATTCGTGAATTTCCGCCTTAATCCAATGTACGGCAAATGAAAACAGGCGCGCACCCCTGCCGGGTTCGTAGCGTTTGACCGCCTTCATCAGTCCGATATTGCCTTCCTGAATCAGGTCTGCCTGATTCAGCCCGTAACCGTCATAGCCGCGCGCGATGGAAACGACGACGCGCAGGTGGGACAGGATAAGCTGTTTGGCAGCATTGAGGTCGCCTTTGTGTTGGCGTTCGGCAAGGCGTGTTTCTTCCTCTTGGGTCAGCATGGGAATGCTGTTGACGGTGTGGATGTATTGTTCGAGGCTGCCGTTGCCGCTTTGGATGGCGGGTAATGCGAAAGCGTTATTCATTTGAGGCATTTCCTTTCGGCTGAAACTGCGTATCGGCGGTTTGGTGTGTTGGGATGCAGTATATCACTGCTTGGATTGTGTTTCGTACGTTTGATAAAAGATATGCGGTAGGGGTTGATAAATAAGGAAATTTTATATCTGATTTCGATTGATTTTTTAAACCTGATATTTTAGGTCGATTTGGATATTATATTACATTCGGTTCTGTATGTAAACAGTATCATGGAAAAGACTGTCCGCTTTGGCGGACAGTTCCGGCATTAGGATTTTTTGTTTCGGAAAAGGCAGCCTGAAACCGAGTTCAGAGAAACCAAAACCGCGTGTGCATAAATTACACCCTACCATTTCACATTTTTGGTTGGTTGCACAGGCTACGCTGGCTTAATCTAAATCCAAGAGTATTTCAGAACAATTTGAATATGACTTATCCCATTGAATTGAAAAGATTAAATCACAACCATTCCCAAACGAATCTATGTTTATAACAATATTATTATCAATGCAAAAATATTTTCCAAAGGTTTTATGTTCTTTAATTGTTAAATAGCGGTATTGCTCAAATACCTGCTCTATATTATGTTTAGTATTAGGAGAACATTGCAGAAATCTAATTTTTCCATTAGAAAACTTAAATTCATTACTTTGATTGATACGTGGCTTACCCAAATCCCATGTTGCAGATCCCATTCTTCTCGATATATCAGAGATAAAATTAGTTGCATGGGTTTGCTTGATTTTAGCTATTCCAATCTCACCATCATTTTTTCCATTAGTATCTCCAAAATAAACCAAAATAATCAATAAAGGAATAGCCCCAAGACAAAACTCTCCTAATTTTACTTTTAATCGTAACCATGTTTTATTTACCATTATTTACTCTATTCATTGTTTTCTCAATCGATATGTTGTACCATGACTGAAAGAGGCATTTGGTGTACCTATACCTGTTTCTACTGCCCATCTACCATCTCTTGTTTTTATAATTTTAATATTCCCACCCCAATTGCCAAAACTTACTGTAGTACTTTCCCCTGGTAAAAAATCATTTGTTTCTTTTTTCCAAATATCAGATATTTCTTTTGTATAGTGTAATTTAGGGTTAGGAACATAGACACCTTGCTGGATAAGTTCATTACATTATGAAAAGTATCAGTGTGATAAGGGTCAATATTCCTATCAACGGCCATGAGCTGCCGGCTTTCATATAGGGCGTTTCACCGGTATAGCCTTTGATGTGTCCTTCCAATATGGTTTCGGTATCGGGTTGTGCTTGGGCAATAATATTGCCTTTGGGTGCGATGATGGCGGTCGCTCCGGTGTTGGTTGCGCGAACCATATAGCGTCCGAGTTCCATAGCCCGCGCCTGCGATTGCTGGAGATGCTGGTACATGGCGTTGGATTTTCCATACCAAGCCATATTGCTGACATTGGCAAGCAGTGTGGCATCTTTGGCGGCGGCAATCAGTTCGTCGCCGAATCCGTCTTCGTAGCAGATGTTGAAGGCGATTTTTTGGTTTTTCATCATTAGGGCGGATTGCTTGCCGCCGCCTTTGCGGAAGTCGGAAAGGGGCATATCCATCATTTTGTAAAGCGGCGTGGTCAGGAAGGGCAGCGGTTTGTATTCGCCGAAGGGGACGAGGTGGTTTTTCGCGTAGTAGGGGATGCCGTCCTGATTGTTTTCCTGATAACCGGTCAGGTTGATGATGGCGTTTTCGTAACCGTTGCCGTCCGAAGTGTATTGGCTGATGCCGACGGCGAGCGTGCTGCCGTTGTTTTGCGCCTGTTCGGCAAATTGCGCCAGTATGTTTTCCGGCAGGTTTTGGCGCATGACGGGGATGGCGGTTTCGGGCAGGATGACGATGTCGGCAGTGGTTTTGCCGACCTGTTCGTAATATTTCTGTATGGTCGGGATAACTTGGTCTTCACGCCATTTGATGGTTTGGGCGATGTTGCCCTGAAGCAGGGCGACAGTGCTGCGGCTGCCGTCGGGGCGGGTAAAGTCGGTTTGTTGGGCGGTGTAGCCTGCGGCAAGCAGGGCGGCAATCAGGATAATTGGAAGCAGGCGTTTGCCAGAACGTACGGTGTTGTCGATCGCCAAAACCAGCCAGACACCGAGAAAGGCGGTTGCCAGTGTAACCATATGGATGCCGCCCAAGGGGGCGAAACCCGCCAGCGGGCTGTCCGGGGTGATTTGGGAGTAGCCGATTGCGCCCCAGCCGAATCCGGTCAGGAAACGTTCGCGGGCAAACTCGGTCAGCGTCCACAGGATGGGCAGTACCAGACCGGTCTTTATGCCCCGGGGCAGGGTAAATTTTTTCCACAGCCAGAAACACAGTGCCGGATAGAGGGCAAGGTAGGCGGGCAGCAGGAAGGTCAGCGGTACGGCATAGAGGTCGGGCAGGCCGGAAACGTCGTGCAGGGCAGTGTGTATCCAGTAGAACTGTGTCGTGTATGCGGTCAGACCGAACAGGTAGGCGGAAGAGGCGGCAAAACGCGGACGCAGTTCGATGAGGCGGACGAAGGCGCCGAAAATCAACGGCATCAGCCAAAAGTGGTAGTAGGGTGCGAAGGTGAAGGGGGTGGTGGCGGCAAAAAGGATGAGCAAAGGCCAGTAGAGGGCGGGGTGCCGCCAGTATTTGTCCAGTTTGGAAAACATATTCGTCTGTCTGTTCGGAAGATGCCGCCTGAACGTCTTTCAGACGGCATCGGTATTTGAAAAAGGAATCAATGCCTGCCGAAACGATTCATCAGCGGCAAGGCGGGGGCGCAGGCAATCGAACCGGAAAGCAGTCCGACAACGAGGTTGGCGAAGTATTCCGCCCAGACAGCCTCCCATTGTTGCGCGTGCAGGAAATCGTGCAGAAGGCCGAGGTTGTGGGCGACCAGTCCGCCGCCGGCAAGAAACATGGCAAGCGTGCCGACCACGCTCAAACCGCGCATAAAGCAAGGCATAAAGGCAGTCAGCATTTGCCTCGAACGGCGCGAAAAGGCTTGTGGGCGGCGCATCAGCAGCATGCCCAAGTCGTCGAGTTTGACGATGACGGCGACGATTCCGTACACCAAAACAGTCATGCCGATGCCGATTGCCGCCATCACGAGCGAGCGCGTTATCAGGCTGTATTGCTCGACCACGCACAGCGCGATGATGATGATTTCTGCGGACAGGATAAAGTCGGTACGGATAGCACCTTTGATTTTAGCCTGCTCGTCAACCGCCGTTTCGCCACCGTCATTATGCACGTCATGTCGGTGCAGAAACTTGTGCGGCAGCTTTCCCACGCCCTCAAAGCACAGATAAATCCCGCCTGCCGTCAAAAGCGGCGTAATGAGTTGCGGCAGGAAGGCGGAAAGCAGCAGAGCCGCAGGCACCAAAACCGGCTTGTCGGCAAAAGAACCTTTCGCCACCGGCCAAACAATCGGCAACTCGCGTTCTGCCGATACGCCTGTAACCCGGTTGGCATTGGATGCCAAATCGTCGCCGACCACGCCGGCGGTTTTCTTTGCGGCGGCTCTGGTCACCAGGGCAATATCGTCCAAAACGGCGGTGATGTCGTCCGGCAGAGTAAATAGTGAGGCAAATGCCATTAAAGAATCCTGAAATGCGGCGCAAAGTCCGACATTATATAGGAGAACGCGGGTTTGGGCGGTCTCAAGCGGCATGAAACAGGAAAATGCCGTCTGAACGCGGTGGCGGACATGAAATAAAGTTTCGTGAAAAGAAAATGCCGTGTTACAATCTTTCGATTTTAATTTCATGAATTTTAAGGGAGAATCTTTGGCGTGGATTGGATGAACAGCCTGTTTCTGCTGGGTGGCGCACTGTTGTTCCTGAGCGTGGTTTCGACCACTTTGTCCGCACGTTTGGGAATGCCTTTGCTGCTGGTGTTTCTTGCCGTCGGCATGCTGGCGGGCGAGGAAGGCGTTGGCGGCATTGCTTTCAATAATGTCGTGATGGCGAATTTCATCAGTCAGCTTGCTTTGGCGGTTATTCTGCTCGACGGCGGTTTGCGGACGCAGCTTTCCAGTTTTCGGATTGCGTTGAAGCCCGCGTCGGTACTCGCTTCGTGGGGCGTGTTTGCCACCGTGCTTCCGCTGGGACTGTTTGCAACTTTTTACCTCGGTTTGGATTGGAAGTTCGGCGTGCTGATGGCGGCGATTGTCGGTTCGACCGATGCCGGCGCGGTATTCAGCCTTTTGCGCAACAGCGGCGTGCGTTTGAACGAACGGGTGCAGGCGACTTTGGAAATCGAATCGGGTGCGAACGACCCGATGGCGGTTTTTTTGGTTACGGCACTGATTACCATGATTATGCAGCCGGCGGAATCGGGTGCGGCGGCGTTTGTCCGGATGCTTGCGCTGCAAATCGGTTTCGGTCTGCTGACGGGTTGGGCGGGCGGAAAGATATTGGCAAAGCTGGTACGCCGTCTGAATCTTGCGGAAGGTCTGTACGCGCTGATGATTGTGTCGGGCGGGCTGCTTGTGTTTGCGTTTACCAATACCATAGGCGGCAGCGGCTTTTTGGCGGTTTACCTTGCCGGCATCATTGTCGGCAACCAGCGCAACCGTGCGACGGAACACGTTTTGCGCGTGATGGACGGTTTGGCTTGGCTGGCACAGGCAACCCTGTTCGTCATGCTCGGTCTGCTGGTTTCTCCCGCCAGCGTGTTGGACAGGGCGGTGGAAGCCTTGGCGATTGCGGCGTTCCTGATGCTGGTCGCGCGTCCGCTGGCAGTGTTCGGTGGTTTGTGGAAATTCAATTACAGCCTGCGTGAAAAGGCGTATATCAGTTGGTTGGGCTTGCGCGGAGCCGTACCGATTTCGCTGGCGATGATGCCGCTGGTGACGGGCGTTCCCAATTCGCACCTGCTGTTTGATGTGGCGTTTGCCGTGGTGGTGCTGTCGCTGCTGATTCAGGGAACGACGATTCCTGTGATGGCGCGGCTGTTGAAGGTTGCCATGCCCAACAAGCCCGAACCGAAAGATACGCATGATATTTGGCTGGCGGAAAAGGAAATTGTCAGAATGTCGGCGTTTAAAGTGGTTGCCGAATCTGAAGCGGAGGGACACCATCCCGATACGGTCGAACCGATTTCCGATTCGTTTGACGCACGCTGTTTCGCATTGATACGCAACGGCAGCCGAATCGAAATGCAGTCCGACACCGTGCTTCAGGCGGGGGATTTGGCGTGGTACATCCTGCCCGACGGTAAGGTCGATAAAATGGCGAAATACTTTACCGAGACGGATATCGGCGTCCGTGAGAATTTTGATTTCTTCGGCGAGTTTGTCGTTTCGCCGGCAGCACGTTCGGGCGATTTGGCACTTGCTTACGGTTTGAAGCTGGAAGCGGGCGAAGAGGGTTTGAGCCTTGCCGAGCTTTTCGATAAGCGTTCCGACAGTCAGGAGCCGGTCGAGGGCGACCGTATTGACATCGGCGGCTTTATGCTGACCGCGAAGGAGGTTGACGGGGACGGCAATATCGGGTCTATGGGTCTGAAAGTACCGCGTTAGAAAGGTTTGGTTTGAATGCCGTCTGAAGCCGGATTGCCGGTTTCAGACGGCATTTTGTCTGTTTAGTTTTTTTTGCCTTTTGCCTGTTTTACGTCTTTTTCGGTAACGCTTCCGCCGCCGTTGTTAAAGGCGTTCATGATATAAGTGGCGACGGCGGCAATGTCCGCATCGCTGATGGCGGTTGCGGGCATGAATCCGTTGTAGGTTTTGCCGTTGACTTTGATTGTACCGTTGATGCCTTTGACCATGCTGTGCAGCAGCACCTGCGGTTTTTTCATGATGAAGTCGGAGCGGTAGAGCGGCGGAAACATGGTTCCGCGGCCTTCGCCTTTTTTGCCGTGGCAGGCGACGCAGTTGGATTCGTACACTTTTTGCCCTTTTGTCATGATGCTGTTGTCGGAGGCAGAAGCGGCGGCGCAGAGGCAGCACAAGACGAGGGCGGTCGGCAGTCGGGTTGTGTTCATTGGTGTTTCCTTAATGTTTGAAACCTTGTTGTTGATTTTGCGTAGCGGGTGAAAGATTTTCTTGCCGAATCGGTAGTAAGGTTGTACTTGATGTGTTGTCCGGCATAGATGCCATCATACGCTAAAGTAGCGGGAAAATGCCGTCTGAACACGGCGTTCAGACGGCATTTTAGACATGGGTCAAACAGTTTCAACGCCAGCCGCCAAGGTTTTCTTCGGCAAGTGCGACGAGTGCGTCTATCCAGTCGGGGTTGTCGTTGAGGCAGGGGATGTAGCGGTAGCTTTTACCGCCTGCTTCATAAAACTGTTCCCGCCCCATCAGGGCGATTTCTTCCATGGTTTCCAAACAGTCTGCCAAAAAGCCCGGGCAGAATACGTCCAGCTCGGTTACCCCCTGTTTGGGCAGTTTGCCGAACAAATCCTGCGTGCTCGGTGTAACCCATTTTGCCCTGCCGAATTGGCTTTGGAATGATACGGTATATTCGTCTTCGGTCAGTTCCAGTGCTTCGGCAAGCAGTCCGGCGGTATGGCGGCATTCGTCGGGATAGGGGTCGCCGAGGTCGTAGTGCTTCTGCGGTACGCCGTGAAAACTCAACATCAGTTTTTTCCCACGCCCGTGTTCCGCCCAATATCGGAGGATGTGGTTTTTCATCGCATCAATGTAGCCGGCGTCGTCATAAAAGCGCGAAACGGTGCGGACGCTCATTTGGTTCCGTTGGCGCAGCAGTTGTTCGCATACTTTATCTACCGCCGCTCCGCTGCTGGAAGCGGCATATTGCGGATACAGGGGAATCGCAAGTAATCTGCCTACACCTTGGGATTTCAGCTCCGCCAATACATCCGCTATCGAAGGATTGCCGTAAGTCATGGCGTGGCGGACGATGAGGTCGGGCATACGTTCGGCAAGCGCGGCAGCTTGGCGTGCTGTGTAAACTTCTAGGGGCGAACCTTCCTTAAACCAGATTTTTTCATAGGCGCGCGCGCTTTTTTTGGCGCGGAAAGGCAATACGATGCCGCGTAAAACCGGCTGCCACAGCCATTTGGACAGTTCGACGACGCGCAAGTCCGACAAAAACGATTTGAGGTAGGGGCGGACGGCGCCGGCAGTCGGCGCGTCGGGCGTGCCGAGGTTCAACAGCAAAACGGCGGTACGGTTTTGTTGCGTATAAGAAAGGGAGGGTTCTGGAAGGAATGGAAGCATGATCGGTTTCTGAAAAATAGTGCGGGTAGGGTAAAGCGGCAAAATGCCGTCTGAAGCGGCTTCAGACGGCATTGCCGGGAATCAGTCCGCGCCGCGCGCGCGGTTTTCGTGGAATTGCGCCTGCCAGTCGGCAAATTTGCCTTGTTCGACGGCTTCGCGCATTTCCGCCATGATGACTTGGTAGAAATGCAGGTTGTGGATGGTGTTCAATTGCGCGCCCAAGATTTCGCCGGCGCGGTGCAGATGGTGCAGGTAGGCGCGGCTGAAGTTTTGGCAGGCGTAGCAGGTGCAGCTTTCGTCTATCGGACGCTTGTCGAGCTTGTGTTTGGCATTTTTGATTTTCAAATCGCTGAAACGGGTAAACAGCCAGCCGTTGCGCGCATTGCGGGTGGGCATCACGCAGTCGAACATATCGATGCCGTGCGCCACGCCGTACACAAGGTCTTCCGGCGTGCCTACGCCCATCAGGTAATGCGGTTTGTGTTCGGGCAGCATCGGACCGACGGTGCGCAGCATACGGTACATTTCGGGTTTGGGTTCGCCGACGGACAAGCCGCCGACGGCAAGGCCGGGAAAATCAAATTCCTCCAAACCGCGCAGCGATTCTTCGCGCAAATCCTCATACATCGCGCCTTGCACGATGCCGAACAGCGCGTTCGGGTTTTTCAAATCTTCAAAGGCTTTTTTGCTCCGTTCCGCCCAGCGCAGGCTCATTTGCAGCGATTTTCGCGCCTGTTCGCGCGTCGCCTCGCCCGGCGTGCATTCGTCCAACTGCATCGCAATGTCCGAGTTCAAAACCGTTTGGATTTTCATAGAAATTTCAGGCGATAAAAACAGCTTGTCGCCGTTGATCGGGCTTTTGAACGTACAGCCTTCTTCCGTCAGCTTGCGCATATCCGACAAAGAAAAAACCTGAAAACCGCCCGAGTCGGTCAGAATCGGTTTGTCCCAGCCGATAAAACCGTGAAGCCCTCCAAAGCGTTCGATGACCTCCAAACCCGGACGCAACCATAAATGATAAGTGTTGCCCAAAATAATTTGCGCCTTGATGTCGTGCAGGTTTTGCGGGTTCATCGCTTTGACCGAACCATATGTGCCGACCGGCATGAAAACCGGCGTTTCGATTTTGCCGTGGTTCAACTCCAGCGTGCCGCGTCGGGCGAGACCGTCTTTTTTGTGTAAAGTAAATTTAAGCATAAGATTGAATGTCAGTTGGGCGACAGGGGTCGAAATATATTTTAAAAGACGGCATTATAAATGATTTCCCACGGTTTTTCAGACGGCATTCCCAAATCTTGCCACAATGTTGCATAAAGAAATGCACATACCTCTTGCAAAAATTAAAACGACCCGATAGAATGCAAAAATTCTTTGAAGGCACGTAGCTCAGTTGGTTAGAGCACCACCTTGACATGGTGGGGGTCGTTGGTTCGAATCCAATCGTGCCTACCAAATTCCCATAACGGCATTTATGCCGTTATTTTTTAATCTTTCGGAGCGTTTGATGTTGAATATTACCTTGCCGGACGGCTCAGTCCGCCAATACGAATCCCCCGTTACCGTGGCTCAAATTGCTGCGTCTATCGGTGCCGGTTTGGCGAAGGCGGCAGTGGCAGGCAGGGTAAACGGCAAATTGGTCGATGTGTGCGATCCGATTACCGAAGATTCAAGTGTCCAAATCATTACCCCGAAAGATCGCGAAGGCGTTGAAATCATCCGCCACTCTTGCGCCCACCTTGTCGGTCACGCAGTCAAGCAGCTTTATCCGGATGCAAAAATGGTTATCGGCCCCGTCATCGAAGAGGGCTTTTATTACGATATTGCTACGGAAAAACCGTTTACGCCCGAAGATGTTGCCGCCATCGAAGCGCGTATGAAAGAATTGATTGCACAAGATTATGATGTGGTCAAAATCATGACCCCGCGCGCTGAAACCATCAAAATCTTCCAAGATCGCGGCGAAGAATACAAACTGCGCCTGATTGACGATATGCCCGAAGTGGAAGCAATGGGTATGTATCATCATCAGGAATATGTCGATATGTGCCGCGGCCCACACGTTCCGAATACCCGTTTCCTGAAAAACTTCAAGCTGACCAAGCTGGCAGGCGCATACTGGCGCGGCGACAGCAACAATGAAATGCTGCAACGCATCTACGGCACGGCGTGGGCGACAAAAGACGAGTTGAAAGCCTATATTCAACGTATCGAAGAAGCCGAAAAGCGCGACCACCGCAAACTTGGCAAGCAATTGGATCTGTTCCATCTGCAAGACGAAGCGCCGGGTATGGTGTTTTGGCATCCCAAAGGCTGGGCTTTGTGGCAAGTGATTGAGCAGCATATGCGTAAAGAGCTGAACGTCGCAGGTTATAAAGAGGTCAAAACGCCTCAAATTATGGATAAAACCTTTTGGGAAAAATCCGGCCACTGGGAAAACTACAAAGACAATATGTTCGTGACCAGTTCGGAAAAACGCGAATACGCGGTGAAACCGATGAACTGTCCGGGTCATGTGCAAATTTTTAATAACGGTTTGCGCTCATATCGCGATTTGCCGATGCGTTTGGCCGAGTTCGGTTCTTGCCACCGCAATGAACCAAGCGGTGCACTGCATGGTCTGATGCGTGTTCGCGGTTTTGTGCAAGATGATGCGCATATCTTCTGTACCGAAGATCAAATCGTTGATGAAGCACGTGCATTCAATGAATTGCTGGTTCGTATTTACAAACAATTCGGCTTCCATGATGTTGCTGTGAAGTTGTCCCTCCGCCCTGAACAACGTGCAGGTTCTGACGAAGTTTGGGATAAGGCCGAACAAGGCTTGCGTGATGCATTGACCGCCTGCGGCGTAGAATGGGAAGAATTGCCGGGCGAAGGCGCGTTTTACGGGCCTAAAATCGAATATCACGTCAAAGACGCATTGGGGCGTTCTTGGCAATGCGGTACATTGCAACTGGATTTCGTCTTGCCGGAACGCTTGGATGCAGAATATGTCACCGAAAACAACGGTCGCGCCCGCCCTGTAATGTTGCACCGCGCCATTTTAGGTTCATTGGAGCGCTTCATCGGTATTCTGATTGAAAACCATGCAGGCTCATTCCCATTGTGGCTTGCACCGGTTCAAATGGTGATTATGAACATCACCGAAAATCAGGCAGATTATTGTCGCGAAGTGGCTGCCAAATTGCAGGCGGCAGGATTCCGTGTCGAATTAGATTTGCGTAACGAAAAAATCGGTTACAAAATCCGCGACAACAGCCAATACCGTTTTCCTTATCAAATCGTTGTCGGCGATAAAGAGAAACAAGAAAACAAAGTTGCGGTACGCCGCAAAGCAGAAGACTTGGGTTCTTTGAATCTCGATGAGTTTATCGCAATGTTGCAACAAGAAAATCAAAAAATACTTGTCTGATAAGAATTCAGACGACCTGAATATTTATTTTCGGGTCGTCTGAATTTTGGATAAGTAAATAGTAATTTTTATGCAGCTAAACGCGGACGATGTTCATTTGTTACGTTATTTTTGCTCCTTCTGCCGCATTTTGGGCAACGTCCACTGCTCTGCCAAAAAGTCTTGTCGGGCTTACCGAAACGAGCTTCATATTTTTGGCAACTATCTTGCCATGCTTCGCGCAGATTATCGGCATCTTCTTGCCCGCGCATACCGAAATATGGGAAATGGTGTAAAAAATAACCAAAGATATTTTGACAATCTTCTGCGTATTTCTGCGTATCTAAGATATGCAGATGCCAAAAATCATCAACCATACCAGATGGGACAATGGCTTCATCAGGATATTCAAGACACAAGGTGAGATATTTTCGGTACTCTTCGGCAATGTTTTTTGCCATCTCCAAAGTCCAGCCGAGTCCTTCTTCTTTGTCCATGGCTTTGACCATCATTGGTTCTAAATCAAGATTTTCGATTGTTTGGGGAAACATTTAATTACCTTCTATGTTAAGTGGTTGGTTGGAGAAAATTTTTGTAAGTTTAGAGTAGAGTGGTTTCTTGAGCCAGAGCAGAGAATTGATAGTAGATATCTTAAATGCTCCTACCTGCTAGTCATAAAAGAGAGAGTTATATGAAGATAAATGAAAAAATAAAATGGATACGGGAGCGGAGTGGTCTATCCCAAGAAGATATGGCAGAGAAATTAGGTTTGGCAACGAGTACCTATTCAAAGATGGAACAGGGACGTATCAATATCAGTTTGCAGCGATTGGAGAAAATTGCCTCCATTTTGGGAATGAATACGGTCGACTTATTGGAGAATGGCGGTCATTTGGTCTGCTTAGTAAGTGAAAACAACAGCTCCAATTATTATGGAGTATCAGCGGAGCTATCGGCAGAGTTAGAGCGCTATAAGTTAATGTTGCAGCATAAAGACGAACTGATTGAGAAGCAAAGGGAGCTATTGGAACAACAAAAAAGAGAATTAGCTGCTTTGAATGAAATTATCGCTCTCATGAAAGGAAGGTCTTCCTAGTGCGTATTTACGTTCTTATAGTTATGGCAAAATATCGTTGCAGGTATTTTCAGATAGCTTGAAAAAGGGTAGAATTTCAAGATTTAGCTACGGTTAAAGCTGATTTAACCTATTATCTTATTAATTTTTATAGGAGTATTCATCATCGCTCAAGAACGCGAAGCACGAATCAACGGCGAAATTACCGCCAAAGAAGTGCGATTAATCAGTGAGTCAGGCGATCAGCTTGGTGTCGTTTCAGTTCGTGAAGCTCTGGCTATGGCCGAAGAGCAAGATGTCGATTTGGTAGAAATTTCCCCGACTGCCAAACCGCCTGTATGCAAACTGATGGATTACGGTAAATACAAATACCAACAAGCCAAGAAGCGCGACGAAGCCAAGAAAAACCAAAAGCAGGTACAAATTAAGGAAATCAAATTCCGTCCGGGTACCGATGAAGGTGATTATCAAATCAAAATGCGCAACATCAACCGCTTCTTGGCTGACGGCGATAAAGTCAAAGTAACACTCCGTTTCCGTGGTCGTGAAATGGCTCACCAACAACTCGGTGCGCAACTTTTAGAGCGCGTAAAAGAAGATTTGGCGGAAGTAGCCCAAATCGAATCCTTCCCTAAAATGGAAGGCCGCCAAATGGTGATGATGATTGCGCCGAAGAAAAAATAAAGCTATAATGCAAGGCTTATTTCGATTGCCGCTCGGAATAAGGTTTAATTAGCGGCAAAAACCGTGGTATTTTGGGTTCCAAGTGTTTGAAATTTATTTCAAAACCCCTTATACCTTATCTAATAACGAATGGAGTTTTCCAATGCCTAAAATGAAAACCAAGTCTAGCGCGAAAAAACGCTTTAAAGTACTGGGCAACGGTGGTGTAAAACGCGGTCATGCGTTCAAAAGTCACATCCTGACCAAAAAAACCACTAAAACTAAACGTCAATTGCGCGGCACCGCTATGGTGGATTCACGCGATTTGGCTTCTGTTGCTAAAATGTTGCCCTACGCTTAAGGAGTTTAGAATATGCCACGCGTAAAACGCGGTGTTACCGCTCGTGCTCGTCACCAAAAAGTCTTCGCGTTAGCCAAAGGCTACCGCGGTCGTCGTAAAAACGTTTACCGTGTTGCCAAACAAGCGGTAATGAAAGCCGGTCAGTACGCATACCGTGACCGTCGCCAACGCAAACGTCAATTCCGTCAACTGTGGATCGTTCGTATCAACGCAGGTGCTCGTGAAAATGGTCTGTCTTACAGCAAATTCATGAACGGTCTGAAACGCGCTGCTATCGAAATCGACCGCAAAGTATTGGCTGATTTGGCTGTATTCGACAAAGCTGCATTTGCACAATTGGTTGAAAAAGCTAAAGCTGCTTTGGCTGCTTAATTCGATAAGATTATTTAAAAAGGAAGCTTGTGCTTCCTTTTTTCTTTTCTTAAGGAAATTCTATGTAGTTGATTTTCTTTCTTTAAACTCTATTTTTTTATACTAATTTGCGATAAAATAGGCCTCTCTTATCAAACGGATTGGCCGTAGTAAGACAAAAGGCCGTCTGAACGGGTTTGCAATCAAATCCAACAGACGGCTTTGTTGTTTCAGACGGCCTGCTATCAACAAACAGACGATAAACCACTATGGAAAATGTAAACCGTATCGTTGCAGAAGGTATTGCCGCTATTGAAGCCGCGCAAGACTTCAATGCCTTAGAACAAATTAAAGCACGCTATCTTGGTAAAACCGGCGAATTGACCGGGCTTTTGAAAACTTTGGGTCAAATGTCTCCTGAAGAGCGTAAAACCATAGGCGCGCACATCAACGAATGCAAAAATCAGTTTCAGACGGCCTTTAATGCCAAACGCGATGTCCTGAATGAAGCCAAGTTGCAAGCCCAATTGGCTGCAGAAGCCTTAGATATTACTTTGCCGGGCCGTGCGCAAGAACATGGCGGTTTGCATCCAGTTACTTTGACTTTGCAACGTGTGGTCGAGCTGTTTCACGGTATGGGTTTTGAAGTGGCGGACGGCCCTGAAATCGAAGACGATTTCCACAATTTCCAAGCATTGAATATTCCTGCAAATCACCCTGCGCGTGCGATGCAAGATACTTTCTACGTTGAAAACGGCGACGTTTTGCGCACACACACTTCGCCTATTCAAATCCGCTATATGCTCGACAAAAAAGAGCCGCCTATCCGCATTATTGCCCCCGGCCGCGTTTACCGCGTGGACAGTGATGCCACTCACTCGCCTATGTTCCATCAGGCCGAAGGTTTGTGGGTTGAAGAGGGTGTGACTTTTGCTGACTTGAAAGCAGTGTTCACTGACTTTATCCGTCGCTTCTTTGAACGCGATGACCTGCAAGTGCGTTTCCGTCCGTCTTTTTTCCCATTTACCGAGCCTTCTGCTGAAATCGACATCATGGGCGAAAACGGTAAATGGTTGGAAGTAGGCGGTTGCGGTATGGTACATCCTAACGTGTTGAAAAATGTGAATATCGACCCTGAGAAATATACCGGTTTTGCCTTTGGTATCGGTCTCGACCGCTTCGCCATGTTGCGCTACAACGTGAACGACTTGCGCCTGTTCTTCGATAATGATTTGAACTTTTTGAAGCAGTTTAAATAAATTTAAGATGGTCTTTTAATAGGCCGTCTGAAAAGTGAATAGATATTACTGATTTCGTCTGATAAAGATTTGTTTCAGACGGCCTGATAGTAGAGAAAATAATATGCAATTTCCTTATTCATGGCTGAGAACTCAAGCCAATCCTGATCTTTCTGCCGATAAACTGGAACATCTTTTGACCATGGCCGGTTTGGAAGTGGAAGAAATCGATACTGCTGCTCCTGCTTTCAGTGGCGTGGTTGTTGCCGAAGTAAAATTCGTTGAGAAACATCCTGATGCAGACCGTTTGAACGTTACCCAAGTTGATGCCGGTATGGGCGAGTTGGTTCAGATTGTTTGTGGTGCGCCGAATGTCAAGCCGGGTATTAAAGTGCCGTGTTCGTTGCCGGGTGCCGTTTTGCCGGGTAACTTTAAAATTAAGCCGACTAAAATGCGCGGCGTACCATCAAACGGTATGTTGTGTTCGACCAATGAACTGGGTTTGCCTGATGATGGTGTAGACGGTCTGCACATTTTGCCTGAAGATGCGCCTGTCGGTGCCAACATCCGCGAATACTTGGATTTGGACGATACGCTGTTTACGTTAAAAATTACGCCTAACCGCGCCGATTGTTTGAGTGTTAAGGGCATTGCGCGTGAGGTTTCTGCGTTGACTCAATGTGCGTTTACGCCTGTTGAAATTCAGACGGCCTCTATCGGCAGTGAGAAAAAACAGGCTGTCCGTATTGATGCACCGGCCGATTGCGGCCGTTTTATCAGCCGCGTTATTGAAAATGTCAATGCGAAAGCGGCTACTCCCGATTGGATGAAACAACGTTTGGAGCGCAGCGGTATCCGCAGCATTTCTGCATTGGTGGACATCGGCAACTATGTCATGCTGGAAATCGGTCAGCCTATGCATGTTTTCGATGCTGACAAGCTGTCCGGCAGTTTGATTGTCCGCCGTGCTCAAAATGGCGAGACTTTGGCGTGTCTGAACGAGAAGACGGTTACTTTGGCTGACAATACACTGGTGGTCGCTGATGAAAAAGGTGCGTTGAGCTTGGCTGGTTTGATGGGCGGAGAGGCAAGTGCGGTTTCTGATGACACGCAAAATATCGTACTGGAGGCGGCTTGGTTTGCTCCGGAGATTATTGCCGGTAAATCCCGTCAATACGGTTTTGGTTCGGATTCTTCTTTCCGTTTTGAACGTGGCGTGGACTATCGTTTGCAAGCTGATGCCATTGAGCGTGCCACCGAATTGGTGCTACAGATTTGTGGTGGTGCAGCCGGTGAAATGGTTGAGGCACAAGGAAAATTGCCTGAGGTAAAACAGGTCGAATTGCGTTTAGGCCGTCTGAAAACAGTATTGGGCGTTGAAATCCCTGCCAAGCAAGTCGAAATTATCTTGCAACACTTGGGTTTGCAGCCTGAGAAAACCGCAGAAGGCTTCCGTGTCATTTCTCCTAGCTTCCGTTTCGACATCGAAATCGAAGCCGATTTGATTGAAGAAATCGGTCGTGTTTACGGTTATGAAAATATTCCTGACGACTATACTTCAGGCCGTCTGAAAATGTTGGCTTTGCCTGAAACCAAACGCCCGCGTTTTGCGGTTTATAACGAAATGGCGGCTCGCGGTTACCGTGAAGTGGTCAGCTATGCGTTTGTGGATGAGCAATGGGAGCAAGACTTTGCTGCCAATACCAATCCTATCCGCCTGCAAAATCCGTTGGCGGCGCAGTATGCCGTCATGCGTTCTACGCTTATCGGCGGTTTGGTGGAAGTTTTGCAAAACAATTTGAACCGTAAGCAAAACCGTGTACGCGTATTTGAAATTGCCCGTGTGTTCAGCAAAGATTCGGCTGATCAATTTGTTCAAAACGAACGTATCGGCGGTTTGTGGTATGGCTCCGTGCTGCCTGAGCAATGGGGCGAGAAAACACGCAATGTGGATTTCTACGATATGAAGGCCGATGTTGAGAGCCTCTTGAAAAACAAAGAGGTATCCTTTGTGAAGACCGAACATCCGGCATTGCATCCTGGTCGTGCCGCCAATATTGTTTCAGACGGCCGAGTAGTTGGTTTTGTTGGCGAGTTGCATCCGAAATGGCTGCAAAAATATGATTTGCCACAAGCGCCGTTGGTATTTGAAATCGATATGGATGCGGTATTGTGTCGTGAGAAAACCCGTTACCAGCCCGTATCCAAATTCCAACCTGCACGCCGAGATTTGGCATTTGTAATGCCTGAAGCTGTGACGCATGATGATTTGATAAATGCCCTGAAAGCTGCGGCGAACAAGCTGGTTCAAGAAATCAGCGTGTTTGACGTTTACCGCGGTACAGGCGTGCCTGAAGGCATGAAGAGCGTTGCCGTCAAAATCATTTTGCAAGATATGGAAAACACGCTGACAGATGAAGTCATCGAGCCGGTTATCGGAAAACTGATTGATGCGGCAACAGCAGCAGGAGCGCAACTGCGCGGTTGAGAAATAAATATTCGCTTGAATTTTAAATAGAAATTGGTAATAATCTACACCTGTTACAACAGAAGGTAATCATATGACACTAACTAAAGCCGAATTGGCCGATATTTTGGTAGATAAAGTCAGCAATGTAACCAAAAACGATGCCAAAGAAATCGTCGAACTCTTTTTTGAAGAAATCCGCAGCACTTTGGCTCGCGGCGAAGAAATCAAAATTTCCGGTTTCGGTAATTTTCAGTTGCGCGACAAACCGCAACGCCCAGGTCGTAATCCGAAAACCGGCGAAGAAGTACCGATTACCGCCCGCCGCGTGGTAACTTTCCATGCCAGCCAGAAACTCAAAGGCATGGTGGAACACTACTATGACAAACAACGTTGATTTGAAGGTTCCCGCAAAACGCTATTTCACGCTGGACGAGTTGTGTGGACTGTTGCAAATCAGCCCCTATGGTTTTGCGCAATGGCAGCATGATCACGGTGTGGTTGTCGGTTACGGCGGAGAACGCTACACCCGTTTGGATGTGGTGAAACTGTTGAAACTGAAGAACACGTTTGCACCGTATGCGGAGGGTGCGGAGTCGGGTTCGGACGGCAACCGTCCGGTTACGCTTCAGGAAATCGGAGACGGTCTGAAAGAGCTGTTGGCGGATTTGGATAAGGAATTGTGCTGATTTGAGGCCGGTTGCAGGTATGCAGCCGGTTTTGTTTTACACGCAAAAAAATAAGGGTCTGTCCTAGATAACTAGGATAAACCCGATTTTACTAATTGTTTTAAAATGGAAATTTGAACTTTTATCTCACTGTTGTTAAAACGCCATTCGCACTCCTTTAAATACAGCTCAAAATGCTCTTTAGGAATGCCGTTAAACTTGCGTAAATGACGTTTTGCCCGGTTCCAAAAGTTCTCAATTCCATCGATATGGTTTTGTCGTTCGGCAAAATGTGTGCTGTGATTGATACGAAAACGAAGTTTCAGCGAAGCTAAAATGGCTAAATTCGCCCACATCCAATACATCATAGCTACGATAACAATCCGTATAAACAATGCCGTCAGGTTTCACTTGTTCACGGATAATGGGAAATGAAGTAGCGGTTTGAGTATTCGGTACAGTAACCGTATAAACCTTACCATTTCGCTTCAAAAGACCGAATACGGCGACTTTACCGGCAGCACCGCGACCGCGTTTGCCTTTGCGTTGCCCGCCAAAATAACTTTCATCTGCTTCTACTTCGCCATCAAACATTTCTAAATGCGGACTGTTTTGATAAATAAGTAATCGTAAACGATGAAAATAATAGGCAGAGACCTTTACAAAATTCCCCAAAATCCCCTAAATTCCTACCAAGACATTTAGGGGATTTTTCATGAACACCTTCTTCCAGCAAACCGCCCAAGCCATGATTGCCAAACACATCGACCACTTCCCA